>NZ_JAILFV010000144.1 GCF_024697385.1 Anaerovibrio sp. | reverse complement strand
GTACCAGCAGCAGGGGAAGCGTTTTGTGATGATGAGCGAGTATCGGAAATCACCAAAGAGTTGTTGGAATCACAGGCAGAATGGCTTATTTTGCTTGGAGATAAGCCTATAAAACAGTATTTGAAAAAAGTAGTAAAGATGCCAAATGATATTTGGAATAATCTTAAGGAGTGTGTAGAAATAAATGGATATGGTACCATCATCGAAATGGAGATAGCTGGAAAAATGCTTAAAGTAGTGCCTATGGTCCATCCACATCACATTTTAAAAGTTGAGCCGTATGTTCCAGAATGGCATGATACTCATATGAAATGGGTAGCTGAGCGCAAAAATAAGTAAAGGAGAAAAGTCTTATGGATGAAGCACTAAGGAAAGAATATGAAGAATGGGTTGAAAAAGTTCAAAGAGAGCTGGTGGACCATAAAGAATGGGTTGAACAATATGGAAATTATGCTAAGAATATGATGGAGCATAAAGACCTTTTTATTAAAGCTCGTAAGACATTTCATGTGTATAAACCATTGCATGCTTATTTGACCATCGGAAATGTTAAGGACAAGCATGTTAATTTTGATCTTAGGTATTTGGGACAGAGTGTTGGAACAATTAAAGTTGGGGCAAGGAAGAGAAAACCTAGATTGTCGGTTAATGAAACACAAGCAAATAATAGCGAACGTTTTAATTATAGATTGGGGATAATAGAGAATAAAAGTTGGTCAACCAGCGAATTAGCAAAAGCTTTTAGAGCTTTTTATAAAAATGAAGCTGTGGGCTCGCCAAGACAAGAAGAGCATATGGTGGAGAGTGCATTATTTTCAGAGTTAGAGAAGACAAAATCAGTTAATAAAACATTATGTGGAATACAACCAGTATCATATGCTAATTCCAGAATTCATATGAAAACATCCTTAAAAGCAAGTGATGCCAAGAAAAATGTAATTGAACAGTCTAAAACTGGCGGTGAGACTGATATTTTATGTAGACGAAATATTAAACCAGGTGAAAGCAGATTTGTGGTTATAGAGGTAAAGGATGAAAATAAAAAGAATGAATCATTTGATGATACTATGAAACAGGCAATTTCCTATGCTGTGTTTATTAGTGAACTAATTCATTCCAATGCAGGAAAAGATTGGATGAAAATATGGGGAATGGAGAACCAGATTAAAGAAAACTACATAATAGATTGTGTCGTAGCTATGCCTAAAGGGGCTACTGAGCCAAGCTATGCTGGAGAGAAGATAGAAATTCCAGGTACAGGTGATAAGCTCGAATTGCACTATATGAAAATTAAGGACTATGATTCTGAAAATGTTGAGTTTGAGAGTTCGTTTGATAATAAGTAAATAAGGATTGATGTCAAAACTCCCAGGTGATTAAAATAATCATCTGGGAGTTTTAATGTACAAAAATTTGTACCTTACATCTGATATGATTCAAGCAATCAGAAAGTTAGAGCTGTACGAGGGAGGCGGTACTATGGAGCAATTTTATTATTTTTTTGATGGTAAAAAATGGGATTGGATGGAGTCAAATGAAGACTGGGCCAAGAAAGACATTGAAGAATATAACTTTGAACTGGTGACAAGTGCTATGACTGATGAGGATAAAGCACTTGCTGCGTCAAAACAGTCAGAAAATAATCTGTTGGCTTTTTTTGATTTCGAGTATTCAGATGTAGTTCACTATTTAGAATGGGGCAGCTCGTTGACAGATCCGAGGGGAAAAACAAATGTGGTTGCCAGGTGGCGTCTGCAGCTTTGTAGGGAGCAAAAGCTGGCAATTATTATGGCAGATACTTTTAAAGTGGAAATCACAGTTCATCCTGGAGAAGCGGAAGATAACAGTAACCAGTATAAATACATACTGGCTGAGGGTATGCATTTTTCCTTTCCGGTACAAAGATATAAGCTCTTTGATAAAATTTACAACCAATATACTCTTCGTCTGGATTATGGAAAATGGACTTATACCGCTGTCCCAAATAAGAAAAGTAGGGTACGGTCAAATAATAATTATTACAATGTAAAACATGATTGGACTGATAAGGGCTTTAACTTTTCTCTGGAAATTCCCCCAGCTGTTGTGATGCGGGCAATGACCTTCCTTAAAGATTTGGCCACGGAGGAATTTGGTT
>NZ_JAILFV010000139.1 GCF_024697385.1 Anaerovibrio sp. | reverse complement strand
TTTAATGGCTTTATATATTTACATTCCATGACCTAATCCTTCCTATAATCAATAAAGAAAACGATACCGTCACATGGTGCTTTGATTACTTTCTTCTCTTCTACATCCCCCCCTGAACATTCAGCAGTAATTTCCTGTATTGCTTTTGTGAAATTAGAAAAGAATCCTATGCCGTAAGAATCCAAGTAATCTTGTCTTTTCGTTTTCTGTATATATTTAAGCAGGATTTCCCCCTCTTTAACTACGCTTCCCGCCTGAATCCGATCTACAATATTGCAAGGTACAATAACCTCTGCATTACTAGCCGTCTTATTATCAAAAGCATCTCCAAATAATGCTTCAAAATTGTATTCTTCTGTACTATTGGCTCTCTTTTTATACTTTTTAGTACAAACAGATCCCACTTTTTGTCTATTCTTTACAATCCACTCATATGGTATATAACCCCAAAATTTATTCATCCATCGGTTTTTTGTCGGCAATGGGATAACATGTAATAAATCCATGTCATTAACCAGCTTACATTTTGCGACTTGTGCAATTACTCGAAGTTCTTCAGAATCGATATCAAATATTTTTGCAATATCTGCAATAATTGAAAGTGTTTTTTTTTCAACATGTCCCGTTAAATTTGAAATTATAAAAGCCTCAACCAAAAATGTGTATTTATTATCTTGCAGTCCATTTAATTCCTTATCGATATCATCAACTACAAGACCTCTTGCTCTCTTTTTTGCTGCCGGATTATTCTCATGTTCTCTCATCAATATTTTCAATATTGGTGTATACTCTGGCGGAAAGAAATTCCTATTATTATCCGTTTCTTTTTTGAAAGATGTTTCATCCAATTTGTCATAATAATCAGTTATTCTCTTTAATCTATCATCTACTGCATTCTCTGAACAATGCAAGTATTCTGCTAATTCTTTTCTAGAATAGTTAATCCTACGTCCTTTTCTCTCGTTTCTTTTCCCTTTCTTACCTTTCATCTTATACCATCCCTCCATTTTTTTATTTATAACCGCCGCAAAATTGTCAGACATTTATATTATATCATCTTTTTTTGTAAAAAAATCCACCAGCCCTTTTCAAGACCAGTGGATTTCCACATCACCTATATTCTCTTATGCCATAGCTCTAAACCGTTTCAGGTACTCCTCAAATTCCTCGCACATTACAAGCGGAGGAGCACCCTCTATTCTGTAAATTGCGTTTGCATTACGTGCCAGCCTCTGGAACATCGTAAGCCCCATACTGTAGAGCTGAGCTCCTTCGCCATATCTGACCATCTTTACCTCAACTCCGTCACTTCTTACCATCGCCGTACCTCCGTTTTATGATCTCATTCTTATGCCTGATGTTCTCCGTAGCTGTGAACAATACCATATTCTTCAATCTCCGCATCTTGTTTTTAGCGGAGGAATATTGTACCTGCAGCTCATCTGCGACTTCCTGTATTGTCTTTTCTGTTCTGATATACGGAAGAAAAAGATTCTCATCCGAACTATCAAGCCTGTGAATCGCGTTTAAGATTATCTCGTAATCATCCCTCATATCAGCGATTACCATTTTCTCCATAATGCGCCGCCCCGGATCATCTGTCCCATGCACCAATGACCGAATATCTTTAGTCGTGGTTGCCGTATCTTCTTCATACTTAGATATAGCCTGGTTCATAGTCGGGTTACTGATCTTGCTCGCCTGAACCCTTATACCGGGATCTCCCATTTCCTTAAGAAAATTGTACCTTTTCTCAGCTTTTACAGTTATTTTCCAGTCGGATTCATATCCTTCGATCATCTTAGGAAATCTCGAAAAATTATCAAGGATATATCTCGCCTTGCATTTAGGATCCTTTTGAGAATAATCCTGCAAATATACTGAAAAAGGATAATATGCTTCAGCTTTCACCATTGTCCTCCCTTCGCAATAGAATTTGCTGAAGCTGCGCGCAAGCTTCTATTTGTCTGACACCATTAATTTTAAATCACCTATTAACAAAAGTCTGTATCGTATTTGTCACGAAAACCGCCCAAAAATGTGACATATTGTCACATTTCTAAATACAGTATACAATCTATCGTTTTTTGACCATTTTTTTGTAAAAAAAATTCCACCAGCCCGAAGC
>NZ_JAILFV010000059.1 GCF_024697385.1 Anaerovibrio sp. | reverse complement strand
TTTAATTCTTTCATCAAGCCCCAAAGCGGGGTTAACCCGCTTTTAAAAATTTATTTTTTATCCCTTGGAGCTATCTTTCTTCTATTAATAATTACAAAGTAACAAGATTTATAAATATCTCACACACTTAGACGATTAAATTCATCCCATCACCACCAGACATACCCATACAAACACAAATCCAAGTACAATCCTTGCACACAATCTCATTACATCTTCAATTCCTTTATAAAACTCTCGCTTTACCTCCCACTTCCTGCGGACATCACTTTTTTTCATTTTTAATATCCTCCCTAAAAGAACATGACCATAGTACTGGTAAAAAATGCCTGCACTCCGTACAATGCTGCTGATGTACGATCCCCCTGAACTTTGGGCACATTATCCCAGAATGAACCAACCTTTCACAAACCTTACAGCCAATTTTTGGGTCAGTTAAATAATTCATGATACAATAACCTCATAGACACCTTTTATCTTTTAATTCTTTTTTGCAGGCAGCCATAATGGCTGTCTTTTTTTATTCCAATTCTTCCATACTGACAAAATCAAAGGCCGTACTGCCAGTGAAGCCTAAAACATCCGTTAAAATGCTATATGCCATCAGACGAGCACCAGCTACCTTATCAGCTGATCTCCCATATTTCCCTACAAGGTTCTGCAACTCTACCTCTATGGTCTCCAATGTCTTTGTAGTATTTTCTGTAAAGCCACTTCTGTTCATTATTTTTTCCTCCTAAGGTATTCCGATATATGTACCCTACGGCTAACTTCGTCCAGGAGATCATATACATTTCTCCCGGATATAATTGCCATGTGCCTAATCACATATGCAATACATCCCAAGGCATCCGCATCCTCTCCAGTTATCCCTGTATATGTCTTAGGGTCATCTTTACTACCTTTTATTACAACTACCACAGCATCGGACTCTAATTGAGCTGCATCAATAAAATTCTGTATAAATTTTTCTTTTTTATGTATAGTCATCTTGATTACCTTTCATATCCAAACCGCATCCGGATGCGGTTTTCATACAGCCTGAACTGTGGTAGTAAGCATCTTCTTAAAAATTGTCCGGTATTTTTCCGCCTTATCCTCATCAATCTTGCCTAACCATTCAACAGACGCCTGAAGCTCCGCCCGAATATTTTCAAAATGATGAGCAAATTTCTTTTCTGCTTCACTCGTTTCAGGCTTTGCCTTTTCCAGCTCCGCTATTTTAGCTTTAAGAGCTTCCATTTCTTTAACGGTTTCTTCCGGTACCTTTTCCACAACAGCCGCCTCCACAGGGGCATTTTTTATTGCCTCGTTTTCCTGCTTCAGCTCCGCTATTTCCTTTTCCAGCTTCGTTTGTGATTCCATAGCCGCCGCCTGGGCATCGTTATATAGTGTCTGATACTTTTCCATTTCTGCCAGCTTATCTTTGAGAGCTGACAATTCCGTATTGTCCCCGGCCCGGTTAAGCTGCTTCTGCAGTTCGTCCATATCGTGCTGATATTTGGCCTTTAAATCATCGAGTTCAGCATTTGCCTTATCCAGCTGCTCCTGCTTTAACTTTGCAAAGTTATGATTCTGTTCCTCGCGGGCCTTTACAGCATTAAGTTCCCTTATTGCAGCCTCCAGCTCCCGCTTGGACATATCCTGCAAATCCTCTTTGTGTTCAGACATGAACTCAAAGCACTGCTCCTCATCCTTAATGGACATCAAGGCCAGCATCTGGGACCGGTTCAACTTGGCCACCTGCTCAGGGTCTGCATTGGCTCCAAAGAGCTTCTGCTGGCCATTACCAAATCTTTCATATATAGAGATAATGTTCTGAGCCGTTCTCTCGGAATAGTCCACATTATCCTTTAACCAGTGTGACCAATTACCATGGCCCACAGCTCCCTTGGCCTGGATGAGCCGCTTGCCTATCTCCAATGTGGCGTTCTGTACCACGGCCAATGTCTGGGCCTTAATGGTGTTAATCTCAGTCGCCAGCCTTGCCAGCTTGTCTGCCTCGGTCTCATTAGCCAAGGCTGTGTTTGTTGTTGTCATTTCCATATCACTCATACTGCTTTACTCCTTTTCAGTTTTGCCTGTTCAAAGGCTTTTATAAAATTCTTGACCTCCGCTGGCAGGTCTTTATTGAACTTGCCACGGGCCTGGATAATTGTATTGCTTGGACTTATTTCCATTGTGCCAAGTGATGTCTCCGGTGCGTTGATGCTGCGGATATACACTACATTTGTTAGGCCTTTTGCCACTCTCTCAACGTATGTTCCAACACAGTTGTGCATATCGGTACCTTCGCGCACAAGGTCAGCCACCTTATCAGGAACAACTATCATGAAGCCCATTGCCTCAAAGCTGTATTTTTGCTTATTTTTGGCCTTTCGTTTCTGGTATTCTGTCTCTTCCTTCTTGAGCTGCAGTGATGCTATCTCAACTTTTTGGTTGCTGTGAATTCTAGCCAAATCCTTTGGCCACAGTGTGGATTTGCTCTGCATATCTGCGCCCAGCTTGATGCAGTTCCTGATGTAGTCAGCATATAAGCCCACATCTATCCTGCAGTCCGGATTTTTCTCCTGCTGGGTGTCGAGGTATTTAAGCAGCTTGTCCAAGTTGATATTTTTAATGGTTTCCAGATTACGACCATACCAGCCATACTCCATGCGCTTGACTACCTGCCTCAAAGATACCTTTTCGCCGCCATTCATCTTGCGGGCATCCTGCCACAATTTAATTTTGCCAAGGGGTATGGTGTCATAATCATCCTGATCCAGTTCCCCAGACTGCTGTCTAACGTCCAATAAAAACCGTTTATCTGCCTTGGTCAGCTTGCGACGGGTAATTTTGTCCAGTGTTTTACCTCGCATATTAAAGACGGTGTTAAGTGTTGGGTGTGAATTATCTTGGATATCTTCATATACAGTCTCATCCAGCCCTATCTTTGCCAGATATTCCATAGCTCTTGGATATCTGCACATGAACTCCAATGTTTTGATAAACCTGTCAAAATTTCTCCACCTTGCAATAACGTCAAAATATGCCTCCCAGCAGTGCATCAATGATGTAGTCTTGACCAGCTTGGTCAGCTCATAAGCAGCGGGACCTAATACCTCCATGTTTCCCATATCGCCATACATTCCCTTATATACATCCTCTCTGAGTCTGATAACATTTCTTATGTATGGATTGCGGTCCCAGTAATATATGGAATTATCCTTTGAGAAACCGCTAGCATATATTTTGTATTTATCCGCTGCATAGACCGCGCCTTTACCTGGTACAAAAACATAATCCGCGTCAACAGTCCGAAAAGGTTTATCATTCCACGGCTCCGAGCTGTGATATTTATAGTGGGAAAAAACCACAGTGCAGGTGATAACATCATCATCCACCCGGCTTTTGTCATAATGGTAAGAGATAACAGTCTGGGTAAGACTCTTCATACCACGCCATGGGTGCTTGACATATAGCCGCCTTCTGCAGTTCGGGCATTCACATTCGGAGTTATGCCCACAATGGTCCGGTATAATGATATCCTTGCCGCAGGCTGTACAAACTGCCTTTTGCCTATCTTCTTTAGACCGGCAAAATATATAATTGGTCTTGGCCCTTCTGTCGATTTTCTCGCAGAACCGCTTTGGTAT
>NZ_JAILFV010000105.1 GCF_024697385.1 Anaerovibrio sp. | reverse complement strand
GATACAAGATTTTATTTATAAAGATAGAGTTTAAATTTTTTCTATTGAAGAAAAATATTCTGATTAGCGTTTTACTAGGGAGTATTACCTCTACGCTGTAATAGGGCATAGGAGATGCGTTCCACTTATACTGCCTGCCAAGTAAGAGTTTCTTTATATTACTGAGGTTTATATTTAAGTGTAAAAAAACCTGGCCCAAAAGGACCAGGTTTTTTTAATCCAAGCAGGATATTAATAAGCTGCGTCAGTACCGCCAGCCATCTTGTCAGTTGCGATTTCACGATGGTTAGGCTCCAAATGATACTTAGCTACTGCTACCTTCTTGGTAGGACGAAGCTTAGCACCCTTCTTCTCAAGATAAGCACGGAGAATCCAAGGCTTATCAGAGATCATACCATCAACGCCCATGTTGTAGAGCTGATCCATAGCCTCAAGGCTGTTTACAGTCCAAGGAACAACCTTCATACCCAGGGAATGAGCAAGATCTACATCATCAGTGCTTATTTCTGGATAGTATGGAGATGCAACCTCTGCACCAAAGGAATGAGCAGCATTGATAACCTTAGCGTTTACAGAGCTGCCAGGGAATTTTCTTACATCCAGACCACCGAGCCATGGGGAAATCTCTGGCTCAAACATACGGATATTTTCGGAATCACGACCCCAAGTAGGCTGTTCACACCACAGAGCGGCAACAGTAATGTTTGGATCGATTCTCTTCATTTCCATGAGAGTAGCCCAGTCGAAGGACTGAAGGATTACATGATCCTGCATGTTATATTTCTTAACCTTCTCATAGAATACCTTTACAAACTTCTTAGTATCTGCATTGTTCTTATAAGCAGCTGGAACAGCAGGATCTGGATAAGACTTAGTCTCAATGTTCAGGTTCCCCTCAAAACCTGCATCCTTGCACAGCTGGAACAATTCATCAACAGTAGGAATCTCAGCACTTGCTGGAGTAACCTGGGACTTACCATGACCATTGTAGTAATGCTCAGGATTGCTGATAGGGTCCATTACACCAACATCAAACTGCTTAATCTGGGCAACAGTCATAGTACGGATGTCATACTTGCCTTCCTCAACATACTTGTTGGTACCCTTATAACGGGTGATATCATGGTTGAGAATAGGATTGTGACTCATTACAATCTGATTGTCACCAGTGAACTGCATGTCACACTCAATGGAAGTAGCACCCATCTCAATAGCATAAGCATAAGAATAAAGAGTGTTCTCTGGACGAGCATCACGACCACCACGATGCGGCTCGAAATCGAAATAAGTATCGAGATCGGCCTTGGCCTCAACCTGTGCCGGGGCAACGAAGCTCTGAATACCCATGGTTGCTACTGCAGCTAAAACCCCTGCTGCTAAAGCATGTTTCTTTGAAAATTTCATTAATAATACCTCCTGCCTGATTAAATATTAAATACCATAATACAAGTATAAATATAGATTTTTCACTTGTCAAGAGCATAAAACCTTTATACTAGGCCATAATCGTCTTATTGTGAGAATTTTTCTGCAATTCTGAAGATAAAAAAACAGGTGTCATGTTGATATGGACATCTTAAATGTTATGGATTGGATAAAAAAGAACCTGGTTCCGAAGAACCAGGTTCTTTAAAATACATATCAGTATTAGTATGCTGCGTCAGTACCGCCAGCCATCTTGTCAGTTGAGATCTCACGATGGTTAGGCTCCAAATGATACTTAGCTACTGCTACCTTCTTGGTAGGACGGAGCTTAGCACCCTTCTTCTCAAGATAAGCACGGAGAATCCAAGGCTTATCGGAAATCATACCATCAACGCCCATGTTGTAGAGCTGATCCATAGCCTCAAGGCTATTTACAGTCCAAGGAACAACCTTCATGCCCAGGGAATGAGCAAGATCTACATCATCGGTGCTGATTTCTGGATAATATGGAGAAATAACCTCTGCACCGAAGGAATGAGCTGCATTGATAACCTTAGCATTTACAGAGCTACCAGGGAATCTTCTTACATCCAGACCACCAAGCCAAGGGGAAACATTTGGCTCGAACATACGGATGCACTCAGAATCACGGCCCCAAGTAGGCTGCTCGCACCACAGAGCGGAAACAGCGATATTGGAATCAACCTTCTTCATTTCAATAAGAGTAGCCCAGTCGAAGGACTGAAGAATTACATGATCCTGCATGTTGTACTTCTTAACCTTCTCATAGAATACCTTTACAAACTTCTTAGGGTCTGCATTGTTCTTGTAGCCCTCTGGATATTCAGGATCAGGATAGGATTTGGTCTCGATGTTCAGGTTGCCCTTAAAACCGGAATCCTTGCACAGCTGGAATAATTCATCAACAGTAGGAATCTCAGCACATGCTGGAGTAACCTGGGATTTACCATGACCATTGTAGTAATGCTCAGGATTGCTGATAGGATCCATTACACCAACATCAAACTGCTTGATCTGAGCAACAGTCATAGTACGGATATCATACTTACCAGCCTCAACATAGTTGTTGGTACCCTTATGACGGGTGATATCATGGTTGAGAACAGGGTTGTGGCTCATTACAATCTGGTTGTCGCCAGTCAGCTGCATATCACACTCGATAGAGGTTGCACCCATTTCAATAGCATAAGCATAAGAATAAAGAGTGTTCTCCGGACGAGCATCACGACCACCACGATGTGGCTCGAAGTCGAAATAAGTATCGAGATCTGCTTTTGCCTCAACCTGTGCTGGAGCAACAAAGCTCTGAATACCCATAGTAGCTACTGCAGCTAAAACCCCTGCTGCTAAAGCATGTTTCTTTGAAATTTTCATTAATAATACCTCCTGCTTGAATTAAAATCAAATACCATGGCTTAAGTATAGGATTTGAATTTTTAATTGTCAAGAGCGTAAAAGCCTTGGTAAATATGCTTTGTGATAATTTTTTTGGTCAGGACCCGTTTATTTTGAAAATGAAAAAAAGCTGAAAGCTTTGTGTAACAAAGGATTTGTTATGTTCAAACAACTATGGTAAAATAAGAGCTATCAATAAAAAATAAGATGAAAAATTTATAAATTTAATCGTGTATTTATTTGCAATTCCGTTTTTTTTACATAAAAATCCAATATTTGAAATTTTGTTTAATTATATTTGAATAATATTTCACAGGACTAAAAACATTTTTATTTCATTTCTAAAATTGGCTGAGGCCAAAAAATACAAGCTGCATTAGATAATTGGAGATTGATTTTTTTGTTGATGTGCTTTATGGTTAATTACTTGATTTTTACTTTTGTAACATAGATAATAAAGTTGTGTTTACAAAATGACCAAACAATAATTATTACATTTCAGGGGTGTTTTAGGGAGGAAGGGAATATGAATCGTGATAGGGACAAACTATCTATTACTGTAGCACGACTGTATTACAGGTCAGAGTACAGTCAGCAGAGGATAGCAGAGGAACTTGAGATTTCAAGGCCGTCGGTTTCCAGATTACTGCAGTATGCAAAGGATAAGGGATATGTTAAGATTCAGATAATGGATCCTGTAGAAGATATGTCCAATATGGAGCAGATGCTCATGGAAAAATATCGTCTTAATGAGGTTAGGCTTGCTTCTTCTACATTGAATGACGAAAATGAGATTAAGAAATACATTGGTATTAAAGCAGCTGAATACCTTGATTCTATAGTGCATGATGGGGATATCATCGGTGTAGGATGGGGTACCACATTGTATAATATGTCATGTTCCCTGGTTCCAAAGGTTTTAAAGGGGGCACAGATTGTCCAGCTTGAGGGCGGTGTTACACATTCAAAATGGCGGAATTATGCAAAGGATATATTGGAAAATTTTGCCAATAACTACAGTACGATAGCGCAGTACCTGCCGCTACCGGTTATATTTGGCAGCCGTGAGGTCAAGGAGATGGTTGATCAGGACAGGCATATTAAAAGGGTTCTTGAACTGGGAAATCATGCCAATATCGCTATTTTCAGTGTAGGTACAGTAAGGCCGAATGCATTGTTTTTCCGTTTGGGATATACCGATGCTGAAGAAAAAACAAAAATCCAGAAAACGGCAGTGGGAGATATATGCTCGAGGTTTTTTGACGATGACGGACATATATGTAATAAGGAGCTTGATGCCAGGACTGTAGGTATAACCCTGGATGAATTACGGGGTAAGGAACACAGCATAATGATTGCTGGTGGTGAAGCAAAAATTCCAGCCATAAGGGCTGCACTCAAGGGCAATTATGCTAATGTCTTTATTACTGACCAGTTCACTGCAAAACAGCTTCTCAAGGATTAAAAATAACTCCGATAAATCCATGATTAAATCATAATGGTTTATCGGAGTTTTTATGTTCACTAGCTGATCAGTATATCCCTGCCAGCTTCAAAAGCAATTGGGCATTTGTTGTTTTACATGGACCTTCCTTGATTTTGTAATCAAACAGGAGCCGGTCATCAACGATTTGTTCTTCAAAATGGTAATTGTTAATAGGTATATTGTTTTTGGGTTCAATATGGCATAATTCAAAATCATGTGTAGAAACAAGGGTGATGATATTGGGTTTGGTAAGATGCAGTAAGGCTGTTTGGGCGCATATAATCCGATCAGCCGAATTTGTACCCTTAAATATTTCGTCAATAACTGTAAGCATAGGCCTATCAGTATCAGCCTCAGTGATCATGGCCTTTATCCTTTTTATTTCAGCATAGAAAGTTGATGTTCCGGTATTTAAATCATCACTGATCCGAATGGAGGTCATGATATTCAACGGACTGAGTTCAAAGCTGTCAGCACATACCGGTGCTCCTGCATAGGCAAGAATGCAGGAGGTTGCCAATGTTCTGAGCCAGGTGGTTTTTCCGGACATATTTGATCCGGTGATTATATTAAGAGATGGTACCAGATCTATTGAGTTTGGTACACTTGTTTCCTGGGAGATAAGGGGATTTTCCAGATTGACTGCTTTAATATATGGTGTTTCAGATTCCTTTAATATAGGCATGACTGCCTTTTTCCCGGTATGTCCAAAGGATGCCAGACTGATGGCGGTTTCTGTTTCATACCACATGTTCAGCCACAGCTTCAGCCGATTGGAATGGTGCTTCTGCCAACCGTGAAATAATCTGATAATCTGAAAATCCCACATAAAAAAGGTATTAAGAAAAAAGAACAGGATAAAATTGTGTCTTAATTCGGCAAGTATAGCGATGTTTTTCAGATTTCTGATAGGATTTATGGCTTCTGTCAGTTCCTTTGGATCAATATTGCCGATTTTCTTGGGAAGAACAGCTGTAAGAGCTGAAAAAAGCTGATGATAATAAGCTAATCCGTTATTTATCTTATACAGGGGAGCAATAGCTGCTGTATTTTTTTGCTGCCGGATTAAGCTGATGGCAAGCTGCAGGCAGAGCAGGAGAATGGGCAGCTTAATAGGTATCATTCCCAATGCGGCAGCACCTGACAGTAACAGGGATACTGGGGGAAGAATACTGCTGATAATAAATAATTTATCAGTGAGGTTTTCAGGATTATCAAGGTATAATAACAGTTTTTTTACACTGAAGTTAAAAGGTGTCTGGCAATTAATGGCCTGTAAGTGGAGGGCAGCGTCAGGATTATGTAAAAAAAACAGGGTTTCCTCCTGGTGTATCCGTAAAGCCTCAGGAGTATCAGGGTAAGGCTTCAGTCGTTTGGCTAAAGTAGCCCTGCCCTCTGCGGACCTGGCACAGCAGCAATATTGAAAAATAGATGCAGGCCCTAAAATATTCAGATCTGTGTCCTGGGTATAATTTCGGTTGAAAAAATCAGCGCCATTATCAGGAAACTGTGTCCAGGAGCCTTCGAATCTAGACACATATTCCATGGTTATCTTGTATTTGTTTTCTTCATAGGCGATTATTCTATGTATATCACTATGGCGCTTTATCAGGTAGATAAATACGGCAAGGAGTATGAGGCTGACTGCCCAAAAAGCGTTATGGCCAAAATCATAGGCAGCTGCCACAGATAAAACAATGGTGATAAAGCATATGGTTCTTTTTGTGGTATATAATCGACTCGTCTTATAATTGCCTTCAATACTTAGTTTAAGATTTTTTGCAATATCTTTATAATAAGATAATTCCATAATTATATCCTCACTTTCTGATAATTATTATACTTTAGTTCATACTTTTTTTAAATATATTAAGTCTGGCAGGATATTTAATCTTGTGGACAAATAAAAAAAATGTTTATCTTGAGTATACAAAATAAATTTTAATTGGTATAATTAGTATTGTAAAAATTGAAAATTGAGTGAATTTTCAATTAAATTTGTGTTATGGAGGAGATGCTATGTCAGAGGAAAAAAAGAGTTCTGTCCTTGATAACCTGGGTAAGTGGATAATTCTGGCCACTGTGCTTGGTGCGGTGGTTGGTCTGGTAATGGGACAGCCTGCTCACATGTTTGCGCCTGTTGGAGATCTTTTTATGTCATTGATCAAGATGGTAGTAATACCATTGGTATTTTTCTCATTGGTGGGTGGAGCCGCTGCATTGGGAAATTCCAAAGGTGCTGGTAAAATTGGTATTATAACATTTGTTTATTATGGTGTTACTACTGCAGTAGCAGTTGCATTGGGATTGTTCTTCAGCGAAATTTTCAAGCCAGGTGCAGGTATTAACATGGCCAGCATTTCTGAGGCTGCTATCGATATTGATATGTCTCAGAGCGGTCAGATTCCAGGCTTCTGGGAGACTGTAATAGGATTTGTTCCTGTTAACCCATTTGCTGCACTGGTTCAGGGAAATATTCTCCAAACCATCGTTTTTGCGTTGTTTGTTGGTTTTGCTCTTTCCCTGCTGGATAATGATAAAAAAGAGTTCATGATGAAGGTTTTCAATTATTTTACTGAGATTTTCATCAAGATCATGACCGCTATTATGTATGTTGCCCCTATCGGTGTATTTGCCCTTATGGCCGATGCAACCGGTACCTTTGGTTATGATGTACTGCTTAAGATTATCCAGTTGGTTGGACTGTATGTAGTGGTGCTGGCAATTGTTACATATGTAATGATTGGTGGAACAGTAGCTATGTTCTCCAAGAAGGTTGGATATGTTCAGTTTTTCAAGAGCATGTGGAAGTGCCAGGTATTTGCATTCTCCACAGCATCTTCCATGGCTACACTGCCACTGAACATGAAGACCAATGAGGAAGAATTCGGCTTGGATAAAGGTACTGTTTCCTTTGCATTGCCATTGGGTGCTACCATTAATATGAATGGTAATGCTGCCTACTATGCTATGGCTGCCTGCTTTATTGCCCAGATGTATGGTATGGAACTGAGCTTTGCCCAGTATGTAGCCATAGTTGTAACATCTACCCTGGGTGCCGTAGGACAGGCCGGTGTACCGGGACCAACGCTTCTGGTAGTTGCCGTATTGGTAGCAGCCGGTATTCCTATTGAAGCATTGCCAATCCTGTTTGGTGTAGACCGTATCTTTGATATGCTGCGTACTGCAGTTAATATTACAGGTGATGCAGCCTGTGCTTGTATCGTTGATCGTTTCCGTGAGGAATAATTTCATATGTGATTTTGCAGGGTGTCGTCTTTTGGGCGGCACCCTTTTACAGTACAATTTTTTTTTGTATAATAAATTAGAAAATATTGAGGTGATAAAATGGCATTGAGCCCTGAGGTAAAAGAAAACTTGCAGAAAAGAATTGAGGAATTAAAGAAACGAATGCAGTATGATGCCAATGATCTGGACTATGAGACGCACCTGCATCAGGTCCGGGAGCTTCAGCGGCTCATTAACAGGAAATAATAAAAAAGATTGTATAAGTCATGGGAGGATAAAGCATGAAAAAGGAAGCATTGTCAATAATTGATGATCTGATTATCAGATATCCGGTATTGAGTAACTGCCGTACCAGTTTTGTTGATGCAGCAGAAGCAGTTTGTACTGCCTATCATAATAGCGGCAAGCTGTTAGTATGTGGAAACGGTGGGAGTGCATCAGATGCGGAACACATTGTCGGGGAGCTGATGAAGGGGTTCATTCTCAAGCGTCCAATCGATGATAGTTTATATGAGAAAATGAAGGCTGTGTGTCCTAAGGAGGCAGATTATCTTCAGGAAAATCTACAGGGAGCATTGCCGGCCATATCTCTAATGAATGCTGTGGCCCTTAACAGTGCATTTGCTAACGATCAGGCTCCTGACCTGTCGATGGCACAGCAGGTTTTGGGACTGGGCAATGAAGGTGATGTATTATTGGGTATAAGCACCTCAGGCAATTCTGCAAATGTTATATATGCTGTCCAGATGGCACGGGTTAAGGGGATTAAGACAATTGGCCTTTTAGGTGGCAGGGAATGCAGATTAAAGGATTTGTGCGATATCAGTATATGTGTTCCAGAACAACAGACTTATAAAATACAGGAGCTACATTTACCTGTATATCACATGCTTTGTATGGCAGTGGAAAGGGAATTCTTTGATAAATAGGAGCCACTATGCTAAAAAAATGGATTAATAACGGGATTAAGAGTTGTCTTTTGTCCTTTTAAGACTGGGGACAGAATGCGAATAACAGGTGGTGAGTTAATATATCCCGCCAAGTTGCGACACGAAGTTAGTACCTTTAGGGGAAAAAATAATTGGATGATTTTTCTTATCCCAGAAGAAAAATTTGAATAACTGCGTTATAAAACGCCCCTTATGATATTAGTAATGATTTACTATGGTCATAAGAGGCGTTTTATCATTGTTGGAATATTATCTTGCACCACACAACGGAGCAAGCAGGCTTTTGGAACTTAGCAGATAGTTTCTTTTACCAGCTGGCACCCTTTTGCCAAAAGGAAGGCTTCAGCATTACCAAGAGAAGGAAAATTTCCAGACGGCCGATTACCATCATTATACAGCAAATAATTTTTGTTAGTTCATTTAACTGTGAAAAATCACTGGCTGCACCAAAGGCTATGCCGGCATTTCCAATAGCTGACAGGCCGAGCACAATGGCATCTATGATAGGCAGTCCATCTATGGTAAAAATCAGTGCGCCTGATAGTGCGATAAAAATATACAGGAAGAAAAAACGGCCTACCCGATTGATAACCACATCAAGCTGCTCGTTGGAATCATACTTTAAGTGAATGATTTGATTGGGATTCAGTTTCTTCTTGATAATCAGATTTACCATTTTAAACAGTAATATGAATCGGGCTATTTTTATTCCTCCTGCAGTTGAACCGGCACAGCCGCCTGTGATCATTACTACCAGCAGACAATACTTGGAAAATGCCGGCCAGGTATCGAAATCCGTGGTCGAAAAACCCGTGGTGCTGATAACTGCCGCTGTTTGGAAGGAAGCATATCTTAGTGCCGTAAAAAGATCAAAATCCATGGCTGCTGCAAGATTTACGGTAATGGCAGCTGTAATGGTCAGAAACAGCACGATATATGCAATAAATTCAGTATCCTTGAAAATTTTTTTGTAACCCCGTTTCCAGGCTATAAGATATAGGGAAAAGTTTCCTCCTCCTATCAGCATAGCCAGCATTAATATGAATTCTGCAGGGATATTATTAAAATAGGCAATACTTTCATTTTTGGTGGCGAAGCCGCCGGTGGCAATTGCTGACATTGCATTATTGACAGCATCAGATAAATTCAAGCCACATAATAACAGGAACGCTGTCAGGAAGAAAGTTAAAAGTATGTATACCATAAGCAGGGCACGGGCGGTGCTTTTAAATCGTGGAAGAGGTCTGTTTTCAGTAGGACCGGTGGTTTCTATTTCGAACATTTTCAGGCTTCTTATACCGGCTTGGGGGACCAGTGCAATAAAAATCACTATTATACCCAATCCACCAAGCCAGTGTGTCAGGCTTCGCCACAGCATTATGCTGTCAGGCAGTTTTGGAATATCGCTGACTACAGAGGCACCACTGCCGGTAATGCCTGAAACACCCTCAAACAGACAATCAACAAAAGGCATATAATGACCTGTAATATATGGTATAGACGCTATCAGGGAGGCAAAAAACCAACTTAGGCC
>NZ_JAILFV010000200.1 GCF_024697385.1 Anaerovibrio sp. | reverse complement strand
CGAGCTTTAAGATGTCCCCTTCCTCTTTAGGTGGGGGAAAACAAACTACAACAGCTGGCGAGCATATCTCCCAGCTCGTTGAAACGCTAATTGGAAGATTTTTCTTCTTGGGGAAGAAAAATTTGAACAATGGCGTTATAAAATTGTCAATTTATACTATCAAAAGAACATATCAGGCTCCAAACGGTCATTCTTAAAGGCATCAATAAAGCCCTGCATAAAACCTGTTACCTCCGGACTGGTGGAATTAATGGCATGCTGTGGACAACGGTTTATGCAGCCATAACAACCGATACAGGCTTCAAGATCAAAGGTTTTATTTTCAATATCAATAGCATTGGTCGGACAGTTTTTAACACAGGTATAGCATTTGATACAGTCATCTGATATTTTTTTGGCCCTGAATTCAAGAGGAAAACAATACGGATCTTTATTCGTCTCACGAAAAGCGATATATTTGTTGAATTCCTCTGATGAAGACCAGTTTGTACCAGGCTGATTTTCAAGATTGTAGTCGCCTGCCAATACCTTTTCATATGCCCTGCGTCCAAAGTCCAGCATTATTTCTTCATCCTTGGCATCCGGTCGGCCTGTACCGACCTCCGGTGCCATGGTATGCTGGGCAATAAAAGCGCCCAAAGCGCATACCTTAAAGCCACGATTTTCTGCCCGTTCCTTCATTTCTGTGAGGGCCACACCATAATACGCGTTACCATAGGATATTACGCCGATAAATGGGGTTTCATTTCCCTCCAGGCAATTAAAAAGCTCTTCTGCCTTGGTAAAAAGCATACCGGCTGAAAGGGAACCATAAATTACCAAATCATTCTTCCCGAAGCTGTACTGCTTTTGCCTGGCTGCAAAAGGCAACAGGTTATGAATCTTCACTTCCGGTCCCTTGATGGCGGAAGCAATTTTACGGACAATTTTCTCCGTTGAACCGCTGGGACTGAAATATACAAGATGAACACATGAAATTTCTGCTTTACTCATTGCAATCTTCCTCTCCAAATATAGTTTTATACCTTTTTCGTGACCAGGATGACCTTCGCCTTGCCTGGGGCGAACAATGACTGGCCTTTCACTATTTCAAGCCACTACCATTGATTATATGATAAGAAATCACTATAAACGATAGAGGATAAAGGATAATTGGCAACGAACTTTACAAAAAGCAGATATTGTAAAGCTATACAACCGGAGGAAATTATAATGATAGTAAAACAGACCACCAAGGATTTGCTTGGTGCTTCATTACGGGAGCTATCCACCACAAAATCCATTGAAAAAATAACCATCAGGGAGATTACGCAAAACTGCGGACTGACCTCTACTACATTTTACAATCATTTCACCGATAAATATGACTTGTTGGTTTGGATATATCATAAACAGGTTGAAAAGCTATATGCTCGTCTTGGAAATGATATCACCTGGGATGAGCTGTTAAAAATCGGCATTACAATAATGAAGCGAAATCGCCATTTTTACCACAATGCCATAAGCAACACCTCAGGACAGGATTCCTTTCAAAAGGCGGCAATCGAATACACAATACGCAGGATTAAAAACTATGTGGGTAATCAGCGTAATGACAAAGAGCTGTCTGCTGAGTATATGTATATAATACACTATTATGTTTACGGATTATTTTACAGCGTGAAGGATTGGATTTTTAAGCCCAGTGAAATGACACTAAATCAGTTGGTCAGGCTTTTGTGTGATTCCATGCCAGAGTCACTAAAAAAATACCTGCACTAGATGAGTGGAAAAACCTCATCCGGGTGCCGGACAAGCCACCGACGGAGCATGGTCAGTGACTGATTACCGGCCATGCTCCCAGTACCCGCAGGGTGCTTCCCAAAAGGGGGAAGACACAGCCTTAACTTGCATAAGAACAGAATATATTTTGATGCCCTGTCGATTGGACCATATACTTTCATCACACGCCATATTCCCGTCAGCCCCGTTATCCGTGCCTTCCCCTCTGGGGAAGGTGCCGAGCTATGCGAGGCGGATGAGGTTAGCAGCGCAGCTGCGTCATAAAGCATTTACATATAACCATAACATTTTTTAATACCCTGCCACTGGCCATTAACCCCATTGCATCACCCCAAGGCAGGGCAGGATGATGTGACCATTGGAGGAAGGGCGTCAAGAAGTGGATTTTTGCATACCGGCATTCCGGAGAAAAATCCGTGTCTGAGCGTAGCGAGTTCGGAATTTTTCTGGCACCTTAATTAAAGGCAAAAATACACTTTAGCCCTGAGTTCCCTGGTCACAGCAACTGCCCTGCCGCCCCCTCCAAAGGAGAAGGCACATCCTTATCTTGCGTATAACCAGAACATTATTTAATAGCCCTGCCTCTGGCCCCCAAACCTATTGCATCACCGCAAGGCAGGGCAGGATGATGTGACCATTGGAGGAAGGACGTCAAGAAGTGGATTTTTGCATACCGGCATTCCGGAGAAAAATCCGTGTCTGAGCGTAGCGAGTTCGGAATTTTTCCGGCTCCTTAATTAAAGGCAAAAATCACTTTAGCCCTGGATTCCCTGGTCACAGCAACTGCCCTGCCGCCCCCTCCAAAGG
>NZ_JAILFV010000183.1 GCF_024697385.1 Anaerovibrio sp. | reverse complement strand
CTCTAAATAATAGAAAGGAAACAGCGCAGTACTATTTTGTATTGGAGAGATAAAAATGACGAAATTTGTATTTGATTTAGATGGTACAATTACCAAATATGAAACTTTGCCCCTTATTGCCAAGCATTTTCAAGTAACAGAACAAATAAATGAGTTGACTAGGGCAACTGTGGCTGGGCAGGTGCCATTTATAGAATCATTTATACGGCGTGTGTATATTCTTGGTAAACTGCCAGCCAGTGAGATTAACGAACTACTGAGCAAGGTAGAAACCTATGATCATATTGTAGACTTTATACATCAGCATAGAGAACAATGCAGTATAGCAACTGGCAATTTGGATTGTTGGATAGATTCATTGGCAGGGACAATTGGGTGCAAATGCTTTTGTTCTTCCGGATTAATGAAAAATGATAAGGTGGTAAAGCTGACCACAATTCTGAAAAAAGAGGATATTGTTAAACAGTTCAAGTCGGAAGGGCATAGAGTCGTCTTTATTGGGGATGGTAACAATGATGTCGAAGCCATGCGTATGGCAGATGTGGCCATCGCTTCCGGGATAACACATAGCCCTGCTCCCGGGGCCATTTCTGTAGCAGATTATCTAGTATTGAATGAGGTGGCATTATGCAGACAGCTAAATCAGTTATTATAACCTGTGCGGGGATTGGTTCAAGATTAGGATTGGGGACAACCAAGGCTTTAATTGATATCAATGGTAAAACCTTGATACATTGGCAGCTAGATTTGTTCAGGGATGTGGAGGATATTCGTATTGTTGTAGGCTTTGAGGCGAATCGTGTAGTGGAAGAAGTAAGAAAGTATCGCCCTGATGCAATTTTCGTCTATAATCATGATTATTTTAATACTAAAACCGGAACAAGTTATTATCTTGGGGCTAAGGACGGTAATGAGTATGCCATGGAATATGATGGTGATCTGTTAGTACATCCGGATGATGTAAAAAAGCTACTGGATACAGGTGGTGAATGGATTGCTTATGCAGATAAAAGGTCTGAAGATGCGGTATATCTATCACTTAATGAAGATGGGGAAGTAACAGGCTTTTCCAGGGACCATGGTGATTATGAATGGACTGGTCCATGCTGTCTTAAGAAGGAAAGGGTCCAATATACTTCTGGCAATGTCTTTAATGTATTGGAGCCATATATACCTTTGCCTGGGATAAAGATTCGTGCCTGTGATATTGATACTTATGGAGATTATCAAAAGGCCATGGAATTTATAAAGGGTTGGGGCTGATGATATGAAAGCTTATTCAATTGGTGTTTTAGGTGGTATGGGGACTTATGCCACAATAAAAATGTTTCAGCAATATGCCGAAATATTTCCTGCAGTAAAAGAATGGGAAAGACCACGAATTATTATTGACAATAATTGTACTATGCCAAGCCGGGTCAGGGCTGCTTTGTATGATGAAAATAGAGATGAATTGATAAAATCAATGACTCAGTCTCTGGAGTTATTGTTACATGCCGGAGTGGCCAGAATAATTTTGGCATGCAACACATCTCATTTGTTTCTGGAGGATATATATAAATTATTACCGGAGGCTAAAGAGAAAGTTGTCAATATTATAGATACATGTGTATCAGATTTAGCAAGAAGAAATATTGAAAAGGTTTATTTATTGGCTTCAGAAGGCACAATATTGTCTGGTGTTTATCAGACACGATTGAAGAGTGCAGGAATAAAATATGATGTTCCCCAGGAGTGCGAGTTCGATAATTTGCGTTATTGTATAGAAGCGGTAAAACAAAGTAAATATGATGACAAAGCAAGACAAATATTTACAGATTTTATCAATCAAAAAGGGACCTGTATTTTGGGCTGTACGGAATTACCTGTTTTATATGATCTGTATAAGAAAGATATAAAAAATAGTTCAGTGATTAATCCATTGGAATGTGCTTTAAATTTTGTGCATGAAGATTATCTTAAGAACCGGTCAAAATAATTTTTTATAACAGATATTCAGGAGGTGATATAAATATGGTGAAGGTTATAACATATGGGACCTATGATTTGCTTCATTATGGCCATAAACGCCTTTTGGAAAGGGCCAAGGCATTGGGGGATTATCTTATAGTGGGTGTCACTGCAGACAGCTTTGATAAAAGCCGCGGGAAAATCAATGTTCAGCAGTCCTTGATGGAACGAATAGAAGGCGTACGGGAAACGGGCCTGGCTGATGAAATTATTATAGAGGAATATGAGGGCCAGAAAATAGACGATATCCGACGGTATGGTGTGGATATTTTTACCGTTGGGTCAGATTGGGTGGGTAAGTTTGACTATTTGGAGGAATACTGCAAGGTAGTGTATTTACC
>NZ_JAILFV010000124.1 GCF_024697385.1 Anaerovibrio sp. | reverse complement strand
ATGTTCTGCTTATTTGCAAGTAAAGGATGCTTTCCAAAAGGGGAAGGCATAAGTAACGATGGTTGCTATTTATATTTAAATGTGTTATGATTTTTCACGGACAAGGGATGACATCCATTAGTGGAGTCATACTCAATGATGTGTTTTTCATTTATTTTTCGCTTAGATCCTTGTGACTGAGACGGATGATATCAGCTGGTTGATGGCCTGCTTTTATTTGTGTTTTCACGCCTCTTTATCCTCAGGGATAAGGAGGCTTTTTATATTACTTGAAAGTCCCTTGTCAAAAACAATATTTTGGGGAGGTGCTTTTTTGAAAGCAGTATTAAAAAGCGTTTGCAATTTTCTTGTAAGCAACATGAGTTTATTTGTATTTTTAATTGGTGTATTTGCCGTATGGAAGCCTGAGGCTTTATCATGGGTTGGCCCGCATATTCCTGTGTTTTTGGGGATTATCATGTTCGGGATGGGCATGACCCTTACAGTGGATGATTTTAAAAACATTGTCAGGAATCCAAAAGGGATTTTTATTGGTGTGTTTGCACAATTTCTTATAATGCCTGCTGTGGCCTTTTGTTTAGTGAAGGCCTTTGGCTTACCACCGGAAATTGCTATTGGTGTTATATTAGTTGGAACATGTCCTGGTGGTACTGCCTCTAATGTAATTGCCTTTTTGGCAAAGGGCGATGTGGCCTTATCTGTTTCCATGTCTGCCACATCAACCATATTGGCACCACTTGTTACTCCAATCTTGACTTACTTGCTGGCTGATGCTGTTATAGATGTTTCTGTTACATCCATGATGATGTCTATTGTAAAAATGGTTTTGTTGCCGGTATTGCTTGGTTTGGCAGTTCATCATTTCTTTGAAAACTTTTCCCGGACCATCAATCCTTTTATGCCAGTGCTTTCAGCAGTGACTGTCGTGCTCACGGTGGGTGGTGTTGTTTCTTTAAGTGCAGCTAAGCTTCTGGATGTGGGTATGATGATGTTTGTTGTGGTTATATGTCATAATTCTTTTGGATTGTTATTGGGATATATTTTGGCAAAAACCTTCCGTTTGGACGAAAAGAGCAGTCGTACTGTATCGATTGAGGTGGGGATGCAGAATTCCGGTATGGCAGCATCCTTGGCGGTAATGTATTTTGATCCGATTGCGGCTATTCCCGGGGCAATCTTTAGTGTATGGCACAATGTTTCCGGAGCACTTCTGGCCAATTATTTTGCAAAGCATTCAGAGAACGGGAAGGTGCCCAGTATAGAAGTAAAGGTTTCATAAAACCTGATGAGCTAAAGTTTAATAAGTGAGGCAATTAATGATGAAGATTTTGAGAACGCAGAATGAAATAAAACAGTATTCCCTGGAGATGAAAAAGGCGGGGAAGTCTATTGGTTTGGTGCCGACCATGGGGGCTTTGCATGAAGGGCATCTGACTTTGATGCGCACAGCCAGAAAAGCTGTGGATGTTGTCATTGCTTCGGTTTTTGTAAATCCGGTTCAGTTTGGGCCTAATGAGGATTTTGATGCTTATCCCCGTCAATTTGAAGAGGACTGTAAAAAATTGGAAGAGACTGGTGTGGATGCCGTATTTCATCCAGAGCCAAGTGAAATGTACCCTGAGGGATTTTGCACTTATGTAAATGTGGAGGGAGATTTCACCAAAAAGCTGTGCGGTGGCCAGCGCCCAGGACATTTTCGTGGTGTAGCTACCGTAGTTACCAAGCTCATTAATCTTGCCCGGGCTGATAAAGCCTTCTTTGGACAGAAGGATGCCCAGCAGGTTTGTGTTATCAGGCGCTTTGTGGAGGATCTGGCAATACCTGTTGAGATCAATATGGTACCTATTGTTCGTGAAGATAGTGGTCTGGCCAGGAGTTCACGCAATGTTTATTTAAGCCCTGAAGAGAAAAAGGCAGCACTTGTTTTATCCCGGAGCCTCAATCTGGCTAAACAGGCCTTTGATACAGGCAATAGAAAGGTCAACGATTTAAAACAGATAATCATCGATGAAATCAACAGTGAACCATTGGCTGTTATTGACTATGTTGAGATTTATTCCTTCCCTGAACTGGATGAAATAATAGATGTTACTGGTGAATCGATTATGGCTATAGCCGTCAAGATTGGTAAGACTCGCCTTATTGATAACATAATTTTGGAGGGATAAATCATGATGCTTCATATGTTGAAATCAAAACTTCATTGTGCCGTTGTGACAGAGGCCAATCTTCAGTATATGGGAAGTATCACGATTGATGCTGACTTGATGAAGGCTGCCGGCATATATGAAAATGAGCGGGTTCAGGTGGTAAACAATAATAATGGTGCCCGTCTTGAAACCTATGTTATTCCAGGGAAGCCTGGTTCCGGCGTAATATGTCTTAATGGTTCGGCAGCCAGGTGGGCTCAGCCAGGTGATGTGGTAATTATTATGGCCTATGCTTTTATGGAGGAAAAGGAGGCTGTAAAATATAAGCCTACTGTGGTCATGCTGGCAGCAGATAATAAGGTTAAGGAAATCCGTAATTATGAATGCCATGGAGAAATTTATAACGAGCTTTAAGATGTCCTCTTCCTCTTTAGGTGGGGGAAAACAAACTACAACAGCTGGCGAGCATATCTCCCAGCTCGTTGAAACGCTAATTGGAAGATTTTTCTTCTAAAGAAGAAAAATTTGAACAATGGCGTTATAATTAATCTTTTGGCATAAAAATAAATCCCATTTTTGCATTTATTTTTGCAGAAATGGGATTTCTATTTTTGTAAATAATTATTTTATCAGTGTTGTTTGCCTGCACCAGGTCCATCATTAGCGACGGCTACCTGTGCCTCTGAAAAGGTCTTCATGGTGTTGAGCATATGAATTGATGCTTCTGTAAGGCGTAGGCCAAGACATGCAGTAATTCCCGGAATTTTGATGTTGGTATTGTATAGTGTTGGTTCAATTGGCAATAAAAAAGGTTCTATTTCCGGAATAAGCTGGACTGCATAGGTGGCAACCGCTATAGTGCCTTTATCTCCCAGTACCAGCAGGCTGCGGTTGTGGCTGGCGGCGATAATGGCGCCTAAAATACCTGATGCCAATAATCGGAGATTTTCTGGCAGATGTTCTAAAAAGTTTGTTTTTTCCCATTTTGGGCTTCCATTTTCATGGCATAAACATTCTGCCAAGGTGTCACTGGCATCTTGAGCAATAGGAGACAAGCCGATAACATCATAGTGCATGGAGAGTGTTTCTCCCTGTAGACGACCAAATTCAAAGGCATCCATCTGGCTATGGCCTGAGGTAATGCTTGCCAGGGTAATAGTGGCGTTGAGTTTTTTTATGAATGGAGTAAGACAGATAGTGGCATCCATATCACGAGAAGAACTGTTATCCATTTCAAAGAACAGCAAATGTTTCGATAAGGATGGTGGCAGTTCATCACATAGTATACCACTAAGCTGAATGGCAATTTTTTCAATGATTCCAAGGCTGAAGATAGGCTTGGAAAGTTTATTGAGTCTTAATTGGCATAGCTCCATTGATTCTTTGTCGAGTGAGGACATGGTATTTATATAGTAATCAAAGGTTTTATTGGTGAGTGATATTGATTCGGGGCCAATACACTCACGCTGAAAGATATCCTGTGTGAACAGCTTATTTTCAGATGTCATTTTAAGGTCGCTGAATGCCTTAACGGAACAATCGAGAATATCGGCGACCAAGGATGAACCTATGGCTTCCCCAAGCTTTATGTCCAGATGCATACAAGGCTTAAAACCAAGTTCCTGTAATATTAATGGATGGCCCTGTTCACCGGCAAGGTGGGAGGGCACTAAATAATCCTTGATATTTTGATTGAGTCTGACTGCTAAAAGGGCAGCTGCACTGGAATTAAAGCCATCAAGGATGGTAATGGATTTTGAGGCGGCGGCCCCCAGAATAATTCCTGCAATAGCTCCAAGTTCAAAGCCTCCAACCTTGCTTAGGACATCAATAGGATCTTTGGAATCAGGATGATTAATGTTCAGTATTTTTTGGACAGTAGCCAGTTTATTTTTGTAACGGGTATCAGAAATATTTGTTCCGCGTCCGGTGGTTTTTTCCGCAGGCAATTCCAATAGTGCTGCAGTAATGGCAGCACTGGCTGTTGTGTTGGATATGCCCATTTCCCCAGGGAGAAATACGGTCACACCTTGTTGTTCATGAAGCTGTTTTGCCAATAGCATCCCGTAATAAATAGACTGTATGGCTTGTTGCCTGGTCATTGCGGGGCCTTCAGCCGAATTGTTGGTACCGTTGGCGATATGAAAATCTATTAGTCCGGGGAGGTCCTCAATTTTTAAATTAATACCCAAATCAGCTATACATAAATGGGCACCTATAAAATCCGCAAAGGAATTAGCGGCAGCTCCATGGGATATGAGGTAATTTGCTACCATGTGCAGAGTTGTTTCAGGTGGATAGGCGCTGACATTTTCCTGGGCTACACCATGGTCACCGCAACAAATTACTACGGCTTTTACAGGCTCGGAATCGAAAGTTGTTTGTCCCGTGGCGCCTGCATATCTTACGAGTAAGTCTTTTATGATACCAAAAGAGTCTTTGTCTAATGAAGTGTTGGCTAAAAATTTTTCAACGGTGGAGCTGGCATTACTGCTTATCAAGGGGATTTCACCGATTGACTGCAGCAGGCTGGATTCGTCTATTGTGGCGATGTTTACCATTATGCCAGAGCCTCCTTAGGGACCTGTTTCAGACTAAGTCCGATTCGGCCACGGGCTTCGTCAACACTGATCACTATTACGGTTATAATATCACCTACACTAAGCACATCCAGAGGATGTTTTACACGCTTGTTGCTCAGTTCGGATATGTGAATCAGACCGGCAGTCTTTATGCCTATATCTACAAAAGCACCAAAATCAGTAACATTGCGTACTGTACCACGCATGATGGTACCTACCTTTATGTCGGACAGTTTAATTATGGCCTTGCGGGTGAGTGGCACAGGAAGTTCCTCGCGCGGATCACGGCCAGGTTTTGCCAGTGCGTCTAAAATGTCCTTTACTGTAGGGATTCCTGCTCCTAAGTCATTTGCCAGTTTTTCCGGATTAACAAGTTTTATCTTTGCCTGTAGGATTTCCAGTTGTTTTTTATCCCCAAGAATTGATATGTCTGCACCCAGTTTAGCCAGTATGCTTTCAGCAAGCTCATATGATTCAGGGTGTACAGGGGTGTTATCCAGAGGCATGCTGCCACCGTTAATGCGCAAAAATCCTGCACACTGGGTATAAGCGGAATTACCCAGTCTGGCTACCTTTAAAAGCTCCCTGCGGGAATGAAACGCTCCGTTTTCATTTCGAAAAGCTACTATGTTTTTGGCAATGGTAGCATTAATACCGGCTACATGCTTTAATAATGCCGGGGATGCTGTATTCAATTCCACGCCTACATGGTTTACAGCGGATTCTATAGTTTGGTCAAGAGTATTGGCCAATTCTTTTTGATTTACATCATGTTGGTATTGTCCCACACCAATGGCTTTTGGATCGATTTTTACCAGTTCAGCCAAAGGATCCTGAACCCGCCGGGCAATAGAAACTGCACCGCGGATAGTGACATCATATTCCGGCAGTTCTTCCTTGGCCAAAGGAGAAGCTGAATAAACGGATGCGCCGGCTTCGCTGGTGACGATATAACGGGTATCAAGGTTGTTGTCCTTGATCAGCTTTGCAGCAAATTCCTCAGTTTCAAAGGAAGCAGTTCCGTTACCGATAGATATCAGGGTAACATTATGTTTTTTTATGAGAGCCAATGCTTTTTTTGCTGATTCAGCTGCCCCTTTTTCACCATGGGTGATATAAAGTACACCATGATCTAAAACATTTCCTGTGGCATCGACTATGGCCATTTTACAGCCTGTGCGGTAGCCAGGATCAAGCCCCATAACTGTATAACCGGACAGTGGAGCCTGAAGCAACAGCTGGCGCAGATTGGTTCCAAAAATATCAATAGCCTGCCTTTCAGCACTTTCTGTAAGCTGATTGCGTATTTCCCGTTCCAACGAAGGCTGAATCAGTCTCTTCCAGCTGTCGGCAATTGTATCCTGTAATAAGGCCTGAAAGATAGAAGTTCCCTTTATAAATCTGTCACCGATTCTTGACAGAATTTTGTCCTCGTCAGCCTCCAGCTTTACCTTGAGACACTCCAGTTTTTCTCCACGGTTGATGGCCAATATACGATGCGATGGTAAAGTGCGTACCAATTCCTTATACTCTTTATACATCAGGAAAACCTTGCCTTCTTCGGTAGATTCCTTTTCTTCATCCAGTGAAGTTGTGATAAAAGCTGAGTTCCACAAATATTTTCGGATGTCCTGACGGAGCTGGGCATCTTCTGAAATCATTTCAGCGATGATGTCCTGAGCCCCTGCAAGGGCTTCTTCTGCTGTGGTGATTTCCATTTCAGGATTTATGAATTCAGCCGCGGCTTCTTCCGGAGTACCGGTGGTTAAGCTTTGGAGTATAATTGTATTGGCAAGGGGCTCCAATCCTTTTTCCTTGGCCTTTTGTGCCCGGGTGCGTTTCTTTTGTTTATAGGGAAGGTAAATATCTTCAAGTTCCTGGAGCTTGGTAGTTTTTTCGATTGCCAGCAGTAGATCGTCAGTCAGTTTTCCCTGCTCATCTATTTTGTTTATGATTTCTTCCTGTCGCTTTACAAAGTTTCTGAGGTAAGTCAATCTTTCAGAAATTGTGCGTATTTTTTCTTCATCCAATTCACCGGTTTTTTCTTTCCTGTAACGAGAGATGAAAGGGATGGTGTTACCATCATCCAATAATTCAATCACTGCATTGGTTTGGAAAGGTTTAATTTTTAATTCAGCAGCAATTACTTCGCTGATAGCTTCTTTTTTCATTTAAGTATTCCTCCATCTAATATCAATGACCATATAATTATAACATAAAATGAGGCTTATTCAGTGGGAGTTTTACACTCCCGGTGAATTCTAGCCGAATTTACCCATTGCTTTACGGATGCTTAACAGCCTTTTTAAAGGGGTTTTAGCAGCCGTTAACATCGGATAAAATGAGGCTTATTCAGTGGGAGTTTTACACTCCCGGTGAATTCTAGCCGAATTTAACATAAGTGTATTACGCTGAAGTTTTTATTCGTAATATAATAGGTTCAATTTATTGGTGTATATTGACATTGTAAAAGGCCGACCATTATTATTTATATTATGTTGATGGAAAACAGTATTTTGCTGTGTGTTTCAGGAAACGGATATTAATTGTGATTGAAAGTGGCGTTTGCAGATATAACAGGTATTATTGGGGAACCTGTATTAGGGGCAGGTGTTGATTATTAGGGGAGGAAAGATTATGGACAGACAGGAAGTGTCGGTGCTTTTAAGAGCCAATGGCTTTAAGGTAACACCACAGAGATTGGCTGTATATATGCTGCTGCAGGGCCTGGAGGATCAGCCAACGGCGGATATTCTATACAGGAAATTGGTGGAAAAATATCCTACACTCAGCCTGGCAACGGTGTATAAGACATTGGAGATGTACATCAGAATAGGGTTGGTACAAAGGGTGGATATGGGGGAAGACAGTTGCCGTTATGATGCCAATATGGATAACCATTTATATATCAGATGCGATAAATGTGGCAAAGTCATGGCATTGACCGATATAGATGATTCATCCCTTTTGGCAGATGTTAGTAAGGTGTCTGGTTATACTATCCGGCACAGGCAGCTGTTTTTCTATGGACAATGCAGTCAATGTCAGGGCAATGAGGATAATTAGGTTTGTGCAGCTTAAACAGCCTGATATTGTCATAACTTGTAGGGTGACCCATCACCGGACTGCTGTGTCACAAGGCCTGTATCACTGTATGCCGCTATGGATGGTTTTGACGATTATTCTTTTTTTTGGTATGGTATATTAGTGTTTTAATTGAAAACTAATGGTTTTTACAGAATTTTTTCAGTAGACCTTCCTATACTATAAGTGCGGGTTGGTCATGATACAGGGGTGATTGTTCCCGGATGTTTATCTCGGTTTTGGCCAGTGGTAGCAAAGGTAATTGTTATTTCATAGAAATGGAGGGTAGTTGCCTGCTTGTTGATGCTGGAATCAGTCTAAGACGCATAAAACAGGAATTAGGAAATATTGGCCGTGCTGTTGAGGATTTGGACGGGATTTTTATTACCCATGAGCATAGTGATCATGTAAAGGGTTTGGCTGCTATTACCAAAAAATATCGTATACCGGTATATAGTCGTCCTGATACCTTTAGGGCCATGAGCTGTTATAATGAATTGCCCATGGAATGTATAAATCCCATTTTTGATCAGATCCGATTAGGCAAGGTCACTGTCCGGTCTTTTGGTATTCCCCACGATGCAGTTGATCCTGTAGGTTATTCGGTCCTAGGCAGTGTAAAATGTGTTGTGGCGACTGATATAGGCTTTGTAGACAGTAATCTGCGAAAAGAGCTTGAAGCTGCCAAGGTCATTGTACTGGAAGCGAATCATGATATTGACATGCTGAGGAATGGTGATTATCCATGGCCTCTAAAGCAAAGAATACTGAGTAATAGAGGTCATTTATCCAATGCTGATGCAGCATGGACCTTGGTGCACCTCAAGCAAAGACCACAAAAGGTGTTTTTGGCACATTTAAGTGAGTCTAATAATCTGCCTGCATTGGCCCGGAATACGGTGGAGCAGATTTTGTCCCAGCAACATGTGCAAGGGATAGATATTATTCTTACTGATCAGAATAGATCTGTTAGTTTGGATTTTTAGTTATTAGGAGGAGATAAAATGATTAAGAAAAACAGTTTTATTAAAACCTGTTTGCCCATGGTAATGAGTTTGCTGGTAGCAGGTTCAATTATGTTGGGGGGCTGCAGTAACAGCAAGGCAGCTGAAGGTATTCCTGATGCTACTAAAACTTATGAAATATCTGATGCCAGGAACACCCCGGTGGTAAAAGCAGCAAAGAATGTTGGCCCGGCCGTAGTTGGTATTACCAATAAGGCTATCGCCAGAGATTTCTTTAATATGCCACGGGATGTAGAAGGCTATGGCTCAGGAGTAATTTTCCGCAAGGATGGTTATATAGTTACGAATAACCATGTAATTGAAGGGGCAAAGGAAATCATCGTCTCCTTGTCTGATGGCCGTAGCCTGACAGGCAAGCTGGTAGGTGCTGATGAAATTACTGATTTGGCTGTAGTCAAGGTAGATGCAGATGATTTGCCGGCAGCCGAGTTTGGTGATTCAGATGATGTAATGGTTGGAGAGCCGGCAATTGCCATCGGTAACCCGATGGGGTTGGAATTCCAGGGAAGTGTTACTACTGGTGTCATCAGTGCTGTAAATCGTGTCCTTAATAAGGGCGAGAGCAATATGAAGCTTTTGCAGACAGATGCAGCTATTAATCCTGGTAATTCCGGCGGAGCTCTTGTGAATGCAGATGGAAAAGTAATTGGGATTAACTCACAGAAGATAGTAACCAATGCAGTAGAGGGCATGGGTTTTGCCATTCCAGCCAATACAGTACGCAGTGTAGTAGAAGACCTGATGACTCATGGTCAGGTAATCAGACCATATCTTGGTGTAGGTGTATTTGATAAGGCAACTGCAGCCAGACAGGGATATATTTTGAATATCAAGGCAGGCGTGTATGTTGAGAGGGTTACTCTTGATGGGCCTGCAGGGCGTGCCGGTATACGCCGTGGAGATATTATCCTGGCAGTAGGCGGCAAGGAGGTCAACACTGTTGGCGAGCTTCGTGCAGCTATTATAGAGCATAAGGTTGGAGAAACCGTTGATGTTAAATTCATCTCTGATGGTGCTACATCAACTGTCAGCGTAAAGCTTGATGCTATGCCATTAGAGGACTAATCCTCAATGAAAATACATATAGTAACAGCTGGCAAGATCAAGGAGAAATATCTTCAAAATGGAATAAATGAATTTTTGAAGAGATTGGGGCCTTTTGCTACTGTAAAGATTATTGAAATTAACGAAGAAAAGATGAGGGATAATCCTTCACCGGCAGAGAAAAAACAGACACTGGCCCAGGAGGGCCAGCGTCTGTTAAAGCAGGTGCCTTCAGGAAGCTACCTGATTGTTTTGGATGTATATGGTCAAGGCCTGTCCTCAGAGGAACTGGCTGCCAGAATTGATCAATTGGCGTTGACTGGATGCAGCAATATTACATTTCTGATAGGTGGTGCATTTGGCCTGTCAGATGAGGTGAGAAATGCTGCTGACCTGCTGCTGAGTTTTTCAAGGATGACTTTTACTCATCAGATGGTGCGTTTGCTTTTGGTAGAGCAGATATACAGAGCCTTTAAAATTAATCGTGGCGAAAAATATCATTGGTAATTTCTGTTCTGCAGCAGCTTACACATTACAGTAAATCAAAAAAATGCTGATTCGTTTTAACGAATCAGCATTTTTGCATTCAGAATCATTCAACAGTGACAGACGGTCTGTCGATAATAGACGACAAAACAACAATGGTCTGGGTTTTTACAACACCAGGCTGTTCCTTGATACGGGTTAACAGGCTCTCCAATGAATTAGTATTCTGTGTGATTATTTTCAATGAATAATCGAAATCACCTGTTATATAAAAGCATTCTTTTATATCCGGTTCCCCTACTACAAAATTGGTAAAGCTGTCACCATGGCTAGGATTGTCAAAGCTGAGAAATATCAACGCCATAAGCTGCTTGTCGACAAGGGTAGGATTCAATATTGCAGTATACTGCTGAATCACCCCGGAAGCCTCCAATTTGCGTAATCGCTCGCTGATAGCAGGCATAGAAAGTGATATTTCGGAACTAAGTACTGAAATTGTGACGCGGGCATTTTCTTGCAAACGCTTGAGTATCTTCTTATCAATATCATCCATATTTAACACCACCATTCTGTCTTTATTATAACAGTGAAAAGATAAAAAAGTAAACTTTTATCTTAAAAAATGAAAAAAAATAATTTAAATTGTTGATAAAATTATATTTTATTTTGTTTTGGTTATCTTTTGGCATTTATTGGATAATGGTGTAAAATATAAAGTTGAAAAAGTATAATTTGGAGAAAAAAATGGCAAAAAGAAAAATTACTAGTAAAGTTTATGTTAATATAAGGCGCCTGGAAGTATTTATGTTATGTCTGATCTGCATTATAGTTGGGAGATTTTTTATACTTCAGGTCATTCAGGGGAATGATTTGGCAGAACGGGCGTTGCAGGATGCCCAGGACAATGTGGTGCGCCAGTCGCCCCGTGGGAAAATATTGGACAGAAATGGGCGTGAGCTTGCAATAAGCCGTATGGCCAAGCTTCTGGTTATACGGCCGGACCGTGTTGGCAATGATGAGGACATAGAGGTTCTTTCTGCTGAATTAAGTCCTATTATTGGTATTAAGGCAGAAACTATAGCCAATCGCATTCGTGAGGGCGGAACCTATTATGCAGTAAAGCACGGCCTTGAAAGTGATGAAGAGGCAGCCATCAATCAGCTTAAGAAGGATAAGGGCTATGAATGCATGTGGATGGATGATGAGGTCAAGCGATATTATCCGAATGATATGCTGGCAGCAAATGTGATAGGTTTTATTGGTATGGAAGACAGGGGCCTGGCTGGACTGGAATACTCCATGGACAGTATAGTCAAGGGAGATATTCAGGAAGACAGCATTCTGACGGATATGACGGGCAACACAATTTTTGATTCAATTTTTTCCTTTTCACAACACAGTTATCAGGGGGATAACTGTAAAACCGTCACCCTTACAATCGATGCTTCCATGCAGTTTATTGTGGAACAGATACTTGATAAAGCCATGGTAGATAACAGGCCAAAAGCAGTAACAGCCATAGTAATGAACCCAAAGAATGGTGAAATTCTGGCTATGGCCTCAAGACCAAGCTATAATCCAAATAAATTTGGGGATTATTCCATGGATGATATAAGAAACAGGGCGGTATCAGATATCTATGAGCCTGGTTCCACATTTAAGTCCATTGTGGCAGGTGCTGCACTGGAGGACGGAATTGTATCTCCGGAGCAGACCTTTTATGATCCAGGGCGCATTAATGTGTCCGAAAAACATATTCAGAATTGGAACGGTGAGAGCTTTGGTACGGTTACTTTTACTGACATTGTAAAAAACTCTATCAATACATGCTTTGCCATGATAGGGCAGTCCCTTTCCGGTCAGAGGCTGAATGAATATGCCAGAAGCTTTGGCTTTGGCGAACTTACAGGTATTGAATTGCCAGGAGAGGAACAGGGGATGCTGTTTCAGACTGACAAAATGTTGGATTCTGATGTAGCGACCATGTCCATAGGACAGAGTATTGCAGTTACTCCATTGCAGTTGGTTACAGCGATGGCAGCTATTGCTAACGATGGTGTTCTTTTAAAGCCACATATTGTCAAGGAAATCATTAATGCAGATGGTACCGTATATCAGCAAAAGGGCAGGGAGGAAGTGCGCAGGGTTCTGAGCTCGTCCACGGATAAGACCCTTGTTGGTCTGTTGGAACAGGTAGTGTCCTCGGGCGGTGGGCAGAAGGCTCAGGTAAAGGGCTACAGGATCGCCGGCAAAACCGGAACAGCTCAAAAGCCTAACAAGGATATGGCCGGTTATATGGACGGGCGATATATTGCATCTTTTTGTGGCTTCGCTCCGGTGGAAGATCCTGAAATGGTTTTATTGGTAGTAATTGATGATCCTACAGCAGGCCAGTTTTATGGTGGGCAGATAGCTGCTCCGGTGGCCAGTGAAATTTTTTCACAGCTGTTGCGCTACAAGCATATTGAACCATCCTCTGAGGTGCTTTTTGAAATGGAACAAAAGCAAAAAGCGGAACCGGTTGTAAGATTTGTAAAGCCTGTCCCACCGGGAAAACAGGTGATGCCGGATTTGAGCGGCCTGAGTATAAGGGAGGTATCCCAAAAACTTGGCGAATTGGGTTTGGGCTTCAATCTGCAGGGGACAGGATTGTCTTCAGGACAGAGTATTCCGGCTAATACCATTGTGGAACCGGGAACGACAGTTACGGTGTATTTTTCACCATAAGAGAGGAATAATTATGAAAGCAAAACTTTTTGTTACAGATATGGACGGAACATTGCTGAACAGTCAGAGACAGTTGACTGTTGGGGTAAAGACTGCAATCAGAAAGGCAGTTGATGCAGGAGTAATATTTACTGTTGCTACCGGCAGGATGCATGTATCTGCATTACCCTATGTAAAGGAATTGGGGCTCGATTTTCCGATTATTACCTATAATGGGGCATTGATTAAATCCGTGTCCGGGGAGGAGCTGTTTTCTTCATACCTGGATGAGGAGATAGTAAAGTCCTTATTGAAATATGCCCAGGAAAGGCATTTGCACATACAGCTTTATAATGACGATAAGCTGTATTTTCGTGAGGAAAGCCCAGAGGCTGCCTTCTATCAGCAGGCTGCAGGCGTGAAGGGTCAAGCTGTCGGTGACAGGCTATATGAATATGTGCACAAGGTTCCCAAAATGCTGATTGTTGCAGATACTCCCCAGAATGCAGATGTGCTGGTTCAGGATATAGGAGCGCGATTTGCAGGCAAGGTAGAAGCATTAAAATCAACAGATGTATATATTGAGCTGATAAAACCAGGCATCAATAAGGCTTCAGCTATAGCAAGATTGACAGAATTATATAATATTCCTAAGGAAGCAGTGCTGGCCATAGGTGATTCAAATAATGATATAACCATGATCAAGGCCGCACAGTATGGTGTAGCAATGGGGAATGCAAATGAAACAGTAAAGAAAGTGGCAAAATATCAGGTGGCTGATTGTAATCATGATGGTATTGCGGAGGCTATCCAGCGATTCTGCCTCGAATAAGGAAGGACCTTCCGGGGAGTTTTATATCACAAGGAGGCTTTTATGGATAGAGATGAAAAGCTCGATTTTATCATAGTAACTGGCATGTCTGGCAGTGGGAAGAGCCAGGCGTGTCGCTATATGGAGGATGTTGGTTATTTCGTGGTGGATAATCTGCCACCGGTATTTATCCCAAAGTTTGCTGAGCTGTGTCAGCATTCAGGTGGACATGTCAATAAGGTAGTTCTGGTTGTGGATACCCGAAGCAGGGAGTTTTTCGATACCTTTATTCATGTGCTTGAGAATATGGACCGTGATAACCAGCATTATGTAATGCTGTTTATGGATGCCTCAGATGCGGCAATAATCCGCAGGTATAAAGAAACCAGACGCCGTCATCCGATGGCACCAAGCTCCCGGATAAGTGAAGGAGTAGCCAAAGAGAGGGAGAGATTGGCCCCTATCAGAAATAAGGCTACATATATCATAGATACATCAGATTTGAGAAAAATTGAGCTTAAGGAGAAAATTCTCAAATTGTTCGCTGCCAAAGAAGGGGAAAAGTTAAATATCAATGTAATGTCCTTCGGTTTTAAATTTGGTATGCCACTGGATGCAGATCTGGTTTTTGATGTCAGATTTTTGCCTAATCCTTTTTATGTTGACTCCATGCGACATAAAAGTGGAGCCGTTCCTGAGGTGGAGCAGTATATAGAACAATGGCCTGTTACCAAGGAATTTGAAAAGCATTTGGACAGTATGATTGACTTTCTGGTACCACAATATGAAAAAGAAGGAAAGATGCAGTTGGTGATTGCAGTGGGCTGTACCGGCGGAATGCATCGCTCTGTTTTTATTGCAAAGCACATTTTTGACAGATTACAGGACCAGGGATATTTGGTCAATCTGGAGCATCGTGATTTGATGAAGAATGATGTGTGGGAGCATGTCCGCGAAGAACGCTGAGGTGTAGTGATATGAATTTTCTGAAATGGCTATATCCAGGTATGAAATTCAAACGCTGGCTGTTGCTGTTTGCATTTGGTGTTATGCTTGTCAGCCTGGGCATAGCAATCATGTTTAATTACAAATATATTGACAGTATAGAAGAAACGATATTCAGGACTGTTTATTTATGGTCAGGCGAATATACATATACTGCCACCGGAGTCATCGGTTCGGTGGTGGTGATACTGGGATTCTGTATCATGGTATTGGCTGCAAGATTTATTATTCAGTCAGTTATCTCGGTAGTATACCCATCCAGCTCAGAAAAACTGGTGGATTTAATTTATGAAAAGCGCATGCTGGGGAAAGGCCCTGCTGTGACAGTAGTGGGCGGTGGACACGGATTGTCGGTGCTCCTTCGGGGAATCAAGCAGGTCACTACCAATGTCACCGCAGTAGTTACGGTGGCGGATGATGGTGGATCTTCCGGGCGGCTGCGTGAGGAGCTGGGCATCATCCCACCAGGTGATTTGAGAAATTGCCTGGTTGCGCTGGCAGATACTGAGCCGCTGATGGAAAAATTGTTTCAGCACAGATTTGGCGGAAATAGTACCTTGACGGGCCACAGCTTTGGAAACCTGTTTATTGCTGCGATGTCTGAAGTAACTGGGGATATTGAAACTGCACTGATTGAGTCGTCAAAGGTTTTGGCCGTTAAGGGCAGAGTGCTGCCGGCCAGTAAAGAGCATGTACGACTGGATGCGATTATGGCAGATGGAAGTGTGGTTTGTGGTGAATCCCAGATTCCTGAGGCAAAAAAACGCATACATCGTGTCAAGCTGTTTCCGGAGCATGTGGAAGCAGTACAGTCATCATTGGATGCGATACGCGATGCCAATGCTATTGTTTTGGGCCCGGGGAGTTTATATACCAGTATCATGCCTAACCTTCTGGTAGAGGGTATCGGCGATGCAATTTGTCGTAGCAAAGCCATCAAGTTGTATGTATGCAATGTTATGACCCAGCCGGGAGAAACCGATGGTTACACTGCATCAATGCATGTAAAGGCTATTTTGGACCATGCCGGCAGACACGCTATCGATTATGTAATAGTTAATTCCACACCGGTTCCTGAAGAATTAAAGGCACAATATGCAAAAAAAGGAGCATATCCTGTAGAAGTAGATGAGGATGCCCTGAATGCTCTGGGAGTAGGGCTTATTAAGGCTGATCTGGTGACCGGCAAGGATGTTATTCATCATGATTCAAAAAAACTGGCCAGCACTGTAATGCGCGTGATTTACGGAATTAAGGCAGGACTGGATGATCTGAAGAAATATTAAATGGAATTTGGTGATTTTTATGCCATCATTTGCTGCTGATGTAAAGAACGAGCTGGCTCATCGGCTTGACAGAAAGAAATGTTGCCAGACAGCCGAATTGGCTGCTCTCCTGCGAATGGGGGCTTCCATGACATTGGGTCCGAATATGATGCTGGGGCTTAATTTCGTCACAGAAAATGCAGCAGTAGCCAGAAAAACCCTGACTTTGCTGAAGTCTATCAGTGATGTTCAAACTGAGGTTACAGTTAGCCGCAGCAGGAGATTGAAAAAAAATAACCGGTATATGCTGAGAGTTGTCCCATCGCCGCAGGTAAGACCCTTTATGGAAAAAATGGGTATGCTTGGTGAAACGGGTGGTTCAGTGGGCCGAGACACGGCACTTTTAAAAAAAAGCTGCTGTCGACATGCGTATTTAAGAGGGGCTTTTATGGGAGGCGGCAGTGTCAATCGGCCTGAAGCTGAGTGTCATCTGGAGCTTATGACCGGAAATTACGGCTTTGCTGATACTATCTATACAGTGCTGAAGAGGATGGCCTTTCCTGCCGGATTTACGGACAGGAAAAACCACTATATCATCTATATAAAAGATGGGGAAGCAATAATGGATTTTCTGTCCATTATTGGAGCTCACAAGGCCCTGGAAGAATTTGAAGGTGGGCGCAATTTAAAAGAAGTGCGTAATCAGGTCAATCGATTGGTGAACTGTGAAACTGCCAATTTGCAAAAAACTGTAGATGCCGCAGCGTATCAAAATGAATGCATAAAACTCATTGAGAACAGTGGCCGAATGGATGGCTTGTCCACGGCGTTACAAAAAACAGCTCAATGCAGAAGACAGCATCCTGATGCAACCCTGGCAGAATTGGCTGAGATGCTTTTGGTGAGTAAATCATGTGTCAATCATCGTCTCAGAAAATTGGTGACCTTGGCGGAAAATTTCAAAAAAACAGAGGATAAAGGTGAAAAGCTTGAATAAAAAAATGGCCCTGATAGCCACGGGTGTGGCATTGTTGGCAGTTTTACTTATTTTTTGTGGTATGCAGTTATTATCGATGCCCGATCCAAAGGGGATACCTATCCTTGAATATCATATGGTTCAGGCGGTGGATCCAGACAGGGCATATGAATACAATGTGCCACCGGATGAATTTGAGGCACAATTGGATTATTTGGAACAGGAAGGATATACTACCATATCAATTCGGGATTTCCTGCGTGCCAAAAAGGGGCTTCAGGACTTGCCGGATAAGCCTGTGATATTGACCTTTGATGATGGCTACAAGACCAATTACACAGAATTGCTGCCAATATTGGAAAAGAGAGGGTTAAAGGCCACTATATTTGTGGTGGTAAACGATATCGGCAAGGAAAGATATATGTCCTGGGATCAGCTGAGGGACATCCAGCATCGAGGAGTTGAAATAGGCAGTCATACAGCCAATCATCTACCTCTTGGTAAAATGGACAAAACCCAGGCAAGGGATGAAATGCGACTTTCAAAGCTGTTGATGGAATGGAATGGGATGGATACGATATATACCCTTTCCTATCCTAACGGGAGCTACAGCAATGAGCTGGTAGCTATGCTGAAGGAAGAGGAATATCTGGCGGCGGTTACCGGAGATTCGGGGCTAAATGATTTTGACACAGATCCATATTTGCTGCACAGAATAAATATACCTCATCCCATGTTTGGCATTACTGAATTTAAATGGCGCCTGATGAAGGGGAAGTTAATGACAAGGCTGGGGATATTCCAGCATAAGAGCTGATATTGGTCATATGAAGGCGTATTTATCCTGGGGTATTGCATATAACAATAAAAAGGTTTAAAATAACATAAGACTTTGTATGAGGCGAGGAGGTTATCTATATGAAGCATATTCAGACTGTAAATGCACCTACTTTGCAGGCTACCAAGAATTCCGGTGGTTGTGGTGAATGTCAGGCATCCTGCCAGTCCGCTTGCAAGACTTCTTGCACTGTTGGCAATCAGGTTTGTGAAAGCAAAAAATAATTATTGGCGAGAAGAGCTCCCGAAAAAGGGAGCTTTTTTACCGATAGGGCTGGGGTGGTTTTCAATTGATAACTGCTGCAGATATTGATGTAATAAAGTGACTGGCGCAAGCGGTCACTTTTCTTCGTGTGTAATATAACGAGCTTTAAGATGTCCCCCTCCGCTTTAGGTGGGGGAAAACAAACTACAACAGCTGGCGAGCATATCTCCCAGCTCGTTGAAACGCTAATTGGAAGATTTTTCTTCTAAAGAAGAAAAATTTGAACAATGGCGTTATAATTTTAGGAGAATGTGATGAATAAAGAAAAGCGAACTAAAATACATAAATTCATTCAAAATGGAATGTATATTTTACTGGATATAAACAGTGGCGCTGTTCATGTTATCGATGAAATGATTTATGATATCATGGATTATTATGATGGAAGCAATGACAGTGAAGTGCTGGAGCAGCTTGGGCACAAGTATGCTGTGGATGACCTCAGGGAGGCCTTGGAAGAGCTGCAGGCCTTGATTGGGAAACAGCAGCTGTTTGCCCCGGATATTGATGTTCCTCTGACCTTTAAATCAAAAGGGCTGGTAAAATCACTTTGCCTTATGACTGCCCATGACTGCAATATGCGCTGTAAATATTGCTTTGGGGATACCGGAGAGTATGGAGGAGAACGCCAGCTGATGAGCAAGGAGGTGGGCTGTGCGGCAGTAGACTATATTATAGAGCACAGTGGACCAAGAAAACATTGCGAAATCGACTTTTTTGGCGGTGAGCCGTTAATCAACATGCCTTTGGTGAAGGCGGTCACAGAATATGTCAGAAAGCGGGAAAAAGAAACAGGGAAGGAATTTAAACTCACCCTTACAACCAATGGCTTGGCACTTAATGATGATAACATACGCTGGCTTACTGATAATAACATAAGCATGGTTCTGAGTACGGATGGTCGCAAGGAAACCCACGATAATATGCGGCCGGATTGTGGTGGCCAGCCAACCTATGACAGGATTATGCGCAACTTCCGTAAATGTGTTGATGCCCGTAATGGTGACAATTATTACATGCGTGGCACTTATACGGCAGAGAATCTTGACTTTACCCAGGATGTTAAGGCCATGGCTGACGCCGGGTTCGATATTTTGTCCATGGAGCCGGTAGTACTCAAGGATTCTCCATATGCCCTTACTGAAGAAATGTTGCCTGAAATTTATGCAGAATACGATCGCCTTACCGAGTTTTACCTGAATCGGCATCGGGAAGGAAGAGGATTTTTCTTCTTCCATTTTAATATGGACCTGTCCAATGGGCCTTGTGTTGCCAAGAGACTTGCAGGATGTGGTGCAGGGCATGAGTATTATGCTGTGGCAGCAAATGGTGATTTGTATCCATGTCATCAGTTCGTAGGCAGAAAGAAGTACAATCTGGGTAATGTGTTTGACGACCTTAATGAAGGCGCTGAGAAAATTACCAGCTATTTCCGGGAATCCCATGTATTGAACAAGGAAAAATGCAAGGAATGCTGGGCAAGATTCTTCTGCAGCGGAGGATGCCATGCAAATGCAGATTTGTTTAATAATGATATTCGTATTCCTTATGAAACTGGTTGTGCAATCCAAAAGAAAAGACTGGAATGTGCATTGGCTGTCCAGGCGACGCTGGCCTTGGAGAAAATCAAGCAAAAGGACTATAATCCCTCCAATGCAAATTGCTGAATATCATTTATGGCATAAATAGCGAGTTAGATAAGCCTATTTTTATTACTTTTTCGTGATTGAGAAATTGGTTTAGTACGATATATATTATTTATGCTATAGTTACTAGAGGTTATGGATTTTGCGTTGACAATATATTGGAAATTGGTGTACTATTATATCAATTAAGAGATGTGGTGCACTGGGAAATAAAGAGCTTTCGTGCGCCTGCTTATGCAGGCGCATGTTGTTTTCTTCTGGTGTGTTCTCAAATTAAATTATCTATATAATATTTATTAGGGGGTATTTTTCAAATGGCAGTAAAAGTAGCTATTAATGGTTTTGGTCGTATTGGTCGTTTGGCATTTCGTCAGATGTTTGATGCTGAGGGTTATGAGGTTGTTGCAATCAACGATTTGACCAGCCCTAAGATGCTCGCTCATCTCCTGAAGTATGATTCTTCACAGGGCAGATACAAGTACGCAGATGCAGTTAGTGCCGGTGAAGATTCCATTACCGTTAACGGCAAGGAAATCAAGATTTATGCAAAGGCTAATGCTGCAGAGATTCCTTGGGGACAGCATGATGTAGATGTAGTTCTCGAGTGCACTGGTTTCTACACTTCCAAGGAAAAGGCTTCTGCTCATCTGCAGGCAGGTGCAAAGAAGGTTGTTATTTCTGCTCCGGCAGGCAAGGATCTCCCTACTGTTGTTTACAATGTAAACCACAAAATCCTTACCAAGGAGGATAAGGTTATTTCCGCAGCATCCTGCACCACCAACTGCTTGGCTCCAATGGCTAAGGCTTTGAATGATTTGGCTCCAATCAAGTCCGGTATCATGGCTACCATCCATGCTTATACTGGTGACCAGATGACTTTGGATGGCCCACAGCGTAAGGGTGACCTTCGTCGTTCCCGTGCAGCTGCTGTAAACATTGTTCCTAACTCCACTGGTGCTGCAAAGGCTATTGGCCTTGTAATTCCTGAGTTGGATGGCAAACTGATCGGTGCTGCTCAGCGCGTTCCTACCCCTACTGGTTCCACTACTCTCCTGTACGCTGTAGTTGAGGGTAATGTTACTGTAGATCAGGTTAATGCTGCAATGAAGGCACAGGCTACTGAGTCCTTCGGTTACAATGAGGATGAAATCGTTTCCAGCGATATCGTTGGTATGAGATACGGTTCCCTCTTTGATGCTACTCAGACCATGGTTAGCCCTGTAGGCAACGGCACTACCCAGGTTCAGGTTGTTTCCTGGTATGATAACGAGAACTCCTACACCAGCCAGATGGTTCGTACCATTAAGTATTTCGCTGAGTTAGGCTGATAATCGGTTATCACAAAACAATATTAAAAAAGATCCATTGAGGTCCGGCCTTTTGTTTGGGCCGGACCTATTTTGTTAAGCGGAGGTTTTGTATTGATATGGGAATGAATAAGAAAACCATTAAAGATGTTAATCTCAACGGCAAGAAGGTTTTTTGCCGTGTGGATTATAATGTTCCTTTTGATGAGAATATGAATATCACAAATGATACCCGTATTCAGGCAACCAAGGACACGGTTACCTATATGTTGGAGCAAGGGGCTGCTGTAATTTTGGCCTGCCACATTGGCCGTCCTACTGAGGCCCGTGAAGAGAAGTTCTCCACCAAGCATATAGTAAAGCGCGTATCCGAGGTAATGGGTGTTGATGTTAAGTGGGTAGCTGATTGCGTTGGTCCGGAGGCAGAAAAGGCAGCTGCTGACCTTAAGCCTGGTGAAGTTCTTTTGTTGGAGAACCTCCGTTATCACAAGGAAGAAAAGAAAAATGACCCTGAATTTGCCAAGAAGCTGGCTTCCTTGGCTGATATCGCTGTAAATGATGCATTTGGTGTATCACATCGTGCTCATGCAGCTAATGTGGGCGTGTCTGACTATTTGGAAACTGTTGCCGGATTCCTTATGGAAAAGGAAATTAAGTTTATCGGTCAGACCCTGGAAGCTCCTAAGCGTCCATTTGTTGCCATCATTGGTGGTGCCAAGGTATCTGACAAGATTGGTGTTATTTCCAATATGATTGAAAAGGTTGATACCATCATTATCGGTGGTGGTATGGCTCATACCTTCGATGCAGCCAAGGGCTTGCCGGTTGGTAACTCCATTTGCGAGAAGGATAAATTTGAGGAAGCACTCGAGCAGTTGAAAAAGGCTGAGGAGAAGGGTGTAACTGTAGTATTGCCTGTAGATCTCACAATCGCTGATAAGTTTGCTGCTGATGCCAAGACTCAGATTGTAGATGTTGACAAGGTTCCTGAAGGGTGGGAAGCACTGGATTCCGGCCCTAAGACCTGTGATGAATATGTTGCTGCGCTCGAGGGTGCTAAGACTGTTATCTGGAATGGCCCTATGGGCGTATTTGAATTTGATGCCTTTGCAAAGGGAACTTTGGCTGTGGCTGAAGCTGTTGCTAAGGCCACTGAGAATGGTGCTACTTCAATTGTTGGTGGCGGTGACTCCATCGCAGCCTTGAAGAAGACTGGACTTTCTGACAAGATTTCCCATATTTCCACTGGTGGCGGTGCTACTCTTGAGTTCCTGGAAGGAAAGGTATTGCCAGGTATAGCTGCAATCGCTGACAAGAATATTTAAGGCGTGTTTTTGCGCGTGTATTTTGCTTGAGACTTTGAACCCTTTTGTCCGGTATTCACGATGCCAAGATTCTCATCCACCGGAGTGGAGAGACATCTGTGTAGGGTAACGGGGGAATTCGTTTGAATTCGGTGGGAGGCCAATCCTTCCACTGAACAAGTCTCATTTTATGTATAGATAATTTAAGGAGGAATATTTAATTATGGCTCGTAGACCTATTATTGCCGGTAACTGGAAGATGAACAATACTATTGCTGAGGGTGTTAAGCTGGTTAAGGAATTGGCTCCATTGGTAGCAGATGTTGATTCTGTTGATGTAGTGGCTTGCCCTACTGCTACTGCTTTGGCTGCAGTAACTGAGGCTTGTAAGGGCACCAAGATTCATGTTGGTGCACAGAATGTTCATTGGGAACCAAAAGGTGCCTATACTGGCGAAATTTCTACCGGAATGCTTACTGAGATTGGCGTAGAATATGTTGTTCTTGGCCACTCCGAGCGTCGTGATTATTTCGGTGAAACTGATGAAGGGGTAAACAAGCGTGCTCGTGCTGCTTTTGCTGCAGGTCTTACTCCTATCATTTGCTGTGGTGAGTCCCTGGAAATCCGTGAGGCTGGTACCTATATCGCTCATGTTGTAAAACAGATCAAGGCTGCTCTTGATGGCTTTACTGCAGATGAAGTTTCCAAGCTGGTTATTGCTTATGAGCCAATCTGGGCTATTGGTACCGGTAAGACTGCTACATTTGAGCAGGCTGAGGAAGTATGCAAGGCCATCCGTGAGGCCGTTGCTGAAGTATTTGGTCAGGCTGCAGCTGATGCAATCCGCATTCAGTATGGTGGTTCTGTAAAGCCAGCTACTATTAAGGATCTCATGGCTCAGCCAAATGTAGATGGTGCTCTGGTTGGTGGCGCTTCCCTGAAGGCTGCTGACTTCTCCGCTATTGTAAAATTCTAATTTGAGGTTGATGCGATAATGGCAAAATTAAAAAATGCACCAGTTGCATTGATTATCATGGATGGTTATGGCAACGGCAAAACCGACGATGCCAATAATGCTATTCAGATTGCTAAAACTCCTGTAATAGATGGGTTGCGGCAGAATTTTCCAACAACTCACATTCAGGCTTCTGGTGAGTATGTTGGATTACCTGACGGGCAGATGGGAAATTCCGAAGTTGGACATACTAATATAGGTGCAGGCCGGATTATTTATCAGGCTCTCACCCGTATTACCAAGGCTATCAAGGATGGAGAGTTTTTCAAAAATGAAGCACTCCTGAGTGTGGCTGCCGATGCAAAGGCTAAAGGTGGTGCACTGCATTTAATGGGCCTTGTATCTCCAGGTGGTGTTCACAGTCATAGCGAGCACCTGTATGGACTTCTGGAGTTTGCCAAAAAGCAGGGCATAAATGATGTTTATGTGCATGCTTTCTTGGACGGCCGAGATGTAGATCCTTCATCTGCTGCTGAGTATGTTGCAGATTTGGAGGCAAAAATTGCTGAAATCGGTTGTGGTAAAATAGCAACTATTGCAGGCCGCTATTATGCAATGGACCGCGACAAGCGTTGGGATCGTGTTCAGAAGGCTTATGATGCTATTGCCCAGGCCAAAGGTGCAGCTGCTGATGATGCCGTTGCCGGCGTCAAGGCATCATATGCAGCTGAGGTTACAGATGAGTTCGTAGTTCCTGCCGTAGTAGGTGATTACAAGGGGATGAATGACGGCGATGGCGTGATATTCTTCAATTTCCGTCCTGACCGTGCCCGTGAACTTACCCATGCCTTTACAGATGCTTCTTTCGATGGCTTTCCACGCAAGGAGTTGAAACTTTCCTTTGCTACCATGACCCAGTATGAAGAGGGCCTCAATGTTAAGGTGGCTTATCCACCTGAATCAATTGAAAATACCTTGGGTGCTGTTATAGCAAAAAATGGTATGACTCAGCTGCGCATTGCCGAGACAGAAAAGTATGCGCATGTCACCTTCTTCTTTAATGGTGGTGTTGAAGAACCTTATAAGGGAGAGGATCGCATCCTGGTACCGTCTCCAAAGGTAGCTACCTATGATTTGCAGCCTGAGATGAGTGCTATCGAGGTAACTGATAAGGTTGTAGAGGCCATTAAGTCCGGCAAATATGATTTTATTATTCTGAATTATGCCAATGGTGATATGGTCGGCCATACCGGTGTGCTTGAAGCGGCCGTAAAGGCTGTAGAAACAGTGGATACCTGTGTGGGCAGGTTTGTTAAAGCAATCCGGGAGGTTGGCGGTGATGTTTGTATTACAGCTGACCACGGAAATGCAGATCAGATGGTAGATCCTGAATCTGGAGCACCATTTACTGCGCATACCACGAACCCTGTACCATTCATTGTAGTATCCGATCGTGTAGGTTGGATTGCCAGTGATGGTGCGCTTTGTGATATTGCACCAACATTGCTTACACTGGCTGGGATGGATATCCCTGCAGAGATGACAGGCTCGCCACTGGTTAAGCTGAAGTAATGAATGTTGTTTGAGGTATATGAGTTTGGCGATCCTGCTTGGATCGCCGGATTCAGTGTATTATATTATAGTGAAGAGAGGAATACGAAATGATTTATTATGATAAGCATGTTGAAGACATGACATGCATTGCAAAAGAAGTAAACCATGGTCCAGCTCCAATTCCTGAAGAAGGCAAGTGGGTTCAGTCCAAGGAGATCAAGGATATCAGCGGCCTGACTCATGGTATTGGTTGGTGTGCTCCTCAGCAGGGTGGTTGTAAGCTGACCCTGAATGTTAAGGATGGTATTATTGAAGAAGCTTTGGTAGAAACCATTGGTTGCTCCGGTATGACCCATTCTGCTGCTATGGCATCTGAAATCCTTCCAGGCAAAACTATTTTGGAAGCATTGAATACTGACCTGGTTTGTGATGCTATTAATACCGCAATGCGTGAGTTGTTCCTGCAGATTGTTTACGGCCGTACTCAGACTGCATTCTCTGATGATGGTCTGCCTGTAGGTGCAGGTCTTGATGACCTTGGTAAAGGCCTCCGCAGCCAGGTAGGTACTTTGTATTCGACTAAGCTGAAGGGTCCTCGTTACCTCGAATTGGCAGAAGGCTATGTTACAAAGATGGCTATTGATAGTGAAGACCGTGTAATTGGTTATGAGGTTGTTCATCTTGGCAAGGCTATGGAAGCTATTGCTGCTGGTGTTGATGCTAATGAAGCAATCAAGAAAAACACCTCTACTAAGGGCCGTTATGCGGATGCTGCCCGTTACATCGATCCTCGTAAGGAATAATTTGAGATAACGAACAGGAAGGACTGAAATAGAAATGGCATTATTTGAAGGCTATGAGCGCCGTATTGACGGTATTAATGAAGTTTGCAAAAAATATGGTATTGCTTCCATTGAAGCTGCCGCTGATATTTGTAAGGAAAAGGGCTTTGACCCAGCTGCTATCGTTTCTGACCTGCAGCCAATATGTTTTGAGAACGCAAAGTGGGCCTATACTCTTGGTGCTGCTATTGCTATCAAGAAGGGTGTAAAGTCCGCTGCTGATGCTGCCAAGGCAATTGGTGAGGGCCTCCAGGCATTTTGTGTACCTGGCTCTGTTGCAGACCATCGTAAGGTAGGTCTTGGTCATGGTAATCTGGCTGCCATGCTTTTGACTGAGGATGCTGAGTGCTTCGCATTCCTGGCTGGTCATGAGTCTTTTGCAGCTGCTGAGGGTGCTATTGGTATTGCACAGACTGCCAATAAGGTCCGCAAGAATCCACTTCGTGTAATTCTGAATGGTCTTGGTAAGGATGCAGCTCAGATTATTTCCCGTATCAATGGCTTTACTTATGTTCAGACTCAGTATGATTATAAAGCAGGTAAGGTTAATGTTGTTAAAGAGGTTCCTTATTCTGATGGCCCTCGTGCAAAGGTTAAATGCTATGGTGCAGATTCTGTTCCAGAGGGTGTTGCTATCATGCACCTGGAGAAGGTAGATATTTCCATTACTGGTAATTCCACCAACCCTACCCGTTTCCAGCATCCGGTAGCCGGTACCTACAAGAAGGAATGCAACGAGCAGGGTAAGAAGTATTTCTCCGTTGCTTCCGGTGGTGGTACTGGTCGTACACTGCATCCTGATAATATGGCTGCAGGTCCTGCTTCTTATGGTATGACTGATACTCTTGGTCGTATGCATTCTGATGCACAGTTTGCCGGATCTTCTTCCGTACCTGCTCATGTAGATATGATGGGCCTGATTGGTGCCGGCAACAACCCAATGGTTGGCATGTCTGTTGCAGTTGCAGTTGCAGTTTCTGAGGCTATGAATAAATAAGATATTCCCATGTGGATAAAAAGGGCTTCCGCTTTTGCGGAAGCCCTTTTGCTTTGAAAATAACTGTATGTCACTATATCCAAATAAGACTTTTTAAATTAAATACAAAAAAGCTCAGGACCAGGTCCTGAGCTGAAATATCTGGTGACGCGTAGGGGATTCGAACCCCTGAAGCCGCCGTGAGAGGGCGGAGTCTTAACCACTTGACCAACGCGCCGTTGACAAAATATATAATATAATAAATAGGAAATTAAGTCAAGTATTTTTTATTTAATTTTATCTAATCCGCAATTTAAACGATGGATAGACTCATCCTTACCCAGAAGATAAAGCAGCTCAGTTACACCACCAGGTGTTACTTTTTGCCCAGAAAGAGCGATGCGGATAGGCCACATAAATGTTCCCATTTTAATTCCACTATCAGCAATAGCTGGCTGTAATATATCGTCAATTCCTTCCGGGGTCCATTTTTCAATTTTATTGATGATATCAATAGCCAAAGGAATGATTTCAGCAGCTTTTTCAGGAGTCACCTTATTGCGCTTGTTGTTATAAAGGTCAATGTCGTAAGACGGCAATTCCTTAAAAAAGCCAATCTGGTCAGGGATTTCATTGAAGCGGTGTATACGGGTCTGCAACAGTAAAGCAAGGTATTCCCATTTTTCACCTAAGGTTTCGGCAATTATGCCACCAAATGCCTTTGACTCACGGGCAAATTCTGCTGCATCCATAGCCTTAAAGTATTCACTGTTGAACCAGTCCAGCTTGTTATAATCAAATACAGCAGGAGATTTGCTGAGTCCATCAAGAGAGAACTTGTTCATAAGGTCTTCCATGGAGAACAGTTCCTGTTCGGATTTTGGACTCCAGCCTAAAAGCGCAACATAATTGGTGATGGCTTCCGGCAGGAAACCCATATCAACAAGCTGACTAAAGCCGGTTGCACCATGACGCTTGGACAATTTTGAGATAGAGCCATCGGGATTTTTGCCCATTACAGGTGGCAAATGAATGAAAACTGGAGGCTCCCACCCAAAATATTGATATAACAGTACATGTTTTGGAGTTGAGGTAATGAATTCAGTTCCACGGAAAACATGGCTGATATTCATTAAATGGTCATCAATAACATTGGCAAAATTGTAGGTAGGCATACCGTCACGCTTTAAAATTACCTGGTCTTCAAGTGTGTCACAGGCTATGGTAATGTTGCCATGTACCACATCATGGAAGGTAACTTCGCCATCCAGTGGCATTTTTTGTCTTATAACATATGGTCTGCCCTCAGCTAAATATTGATCGATAACAGACTGATCCAAATCGCGGCAGGCCCGGTTGTATCCACCAAAGGATTTTGCATCGCCAGCTTCCTGCATGGAATGCTGTTCTTCGCTGCAATCGTTGCAGAAACACCTGTAGGCATGACCGCTTTCAATCAGCTCTTCAGCGTATTTCTTGTATATATCCATGCGTTGGCTCTGAATGTACGGTCCGCAGTCACCGCCTATGTCAGGGCCCTCATTGGGAATTATGTTGGCTGCTTTTAAGGTGTTTTGTATGAATTCCACAGCATCATCAACATATCTTTTTTGGTCAGTATCCTCGATACGAAGCAAAAAATCTCCTTTATTGGCCTTGGCAAATAAGTAGCCATAAAGTGCGGTACGCAGATTACCGATGTGCATATAGCCAGTAGGGCTAGGTGCAAAACGGGTTCTAACACGGTTTGTCAATTTTGATTCCTCCAAAAAAAGAGATTGCCGGAGCAAACTCTTAGATAATACACAACAAGGTGTAGGGTCAAGGTATTGTGTTCCCAACAAATATTACTGGCGTTGGCGTGCAGAATAGCCTTCTTTCCAGTGAGCATCACTAAACTCAAGCTTCGTTTCATTTGCTTTCGTTAAGTGTTGCTGGCACGAAAGTACGGCGTGCAGAATAGCCTTCTTTCCAGTGAGCATCACTAGACTCAAGCTTCGTTTCACTTGCTTTCGTTAAGTGTTGCTGGCAGAGAGGGTGGGATTCGAACCCACGGTGGCTATTAACCACACTTGATTTCGAGTCAAGCACCTTCGACCACTCGGACACCTCTCCGTAAAAGTGCTATACATGTCTATACGGCAAAAGCATAGCAATAGTATTATATAACATATTCATGCAAAAATAAAGACAACCTGAGGATAAACCTTATCGGTTATAACGAGCTTTAAGATGTCCCCTTCCTCTTTAGGTGGGGGAAAACAAACTACAACAGCTGGCGAGCATATCTCCCAGCTCGTTGAAACGCTAATTGGAAGATTTTTCTTCTAAAGAAGAAAAATTTGAACAATGGC
>NZ_JAILFV010000123.1 GCF_024697385.1 Anaerovibrio sp. | reverse complement strand
AGCTTTAAGATGTCCCCTTCCTCTTTAGGTGGGGGAAAACAAACTACAACAGCTGGCGAGCATATCTCCCAGCTCGTTGAAACGCTAATTGGAAGATTTTTCTTCTAAAGAAGAAAAATTTGAACAATGGCGTTATAATGGCCTTGTAATAAAAAAGTTGGCAATCATGTCGGTTTAGGATATAATAGGTATAGTTTTGTGCAAATACAGGAAGCGAACGGGCGTTCTGTATGTTTTTTTGGTATTTTTGCTGGTGCAGGGGGCTGAAACGAAGTATGGATATTGTTAAGATATGTACCTCCGGATACCAGAAAGATCCTGAGGGTAAATGTGAAAAGGTTGCCCATTTGGCTGAAGGGAAGTACTATCTGCGCAATGGCAAGCATTATATTAAATATGATGACAGCAGTATGGATACGGATTATATAATTGGTACTACTATCAAGATTGATGGCAGTAAATTTCGTATTCTCCGCAATGGCCCAATTGACACGGATATGAACTTTGAAGCGGGTAAAACCACCTATGCGGTCTACCGTACCCCATATAGCTCCATGAAACTGGAAATTTACACCAGACAGCTGGATATCAGCATGGATTACGCCAGTGGCAATGTGGAGCTTTATTATGATATGAGAGTCGATGGTACTTTTGTGGGGGAATATGAGCTTCGTATAGAGATTAGCAAAGTGGTTTAATATATTTTTTCGTTGATTGTAGGAGGATATTTGTTTTGGATATCAAGGAGAAACTTATAGCTGCTATCGAGGGAGCAGCAAAAACTGCCATTAAGGATGGAGCTTTTTCGGAGGGACAGTTGCCAAATATTATTTTGGAAGTCCCACCCAAAAAGGAATTAGGAGATTTTGCTACTAATTTTGCCATGCAGTCAGCAAGGGCATTTCATATGAATCCAAGAAAAATTGCCGAGGAGCTGACAGCGCGTATTGATGCAGATTGGTTGGAACATACTGAAATAGCAGGACCTGGTTTTATAAATTTCTTTTTGAAATCTAATGTGCTATACGATGGGCTGAAGGATATTCTTAATCGTGGCGAGGAATTTGGACAGCTGCCACAAAAGGATATGAAACCGGTTCAGGTTGAATATGTCAGTGCAAATCCTACAGGGCCACTTCATGTGGGACATGGGCGTGGCGCGGCTGCAGGCAGTGCTTTGGTGAATGTGATGCGGGCAGCAGGATATCCTGTTGTCAGCGAGTATTATATAAATGATGCCGGCAACCAGATTGATAATCTGGCCTTATCGGTTAATCATCGTTATCTTGAACTTTTGGGGCAGGCTACAGAGGAAACCTTTCCTGAAAATGGCTATCATGGTGCTGATATCGTAGATACTGCCCGGCGTATTATCAGGAAGGACAATGACAAGTATTTAAATATGTCCCAGGAGGAACGCCTCGGTATATTCAAGGAACTGGCCTTGAAGGAAAAGCTGGAAGCCCTGAAGGAGGACCTGGCCGCATTTAACTGTGAGTTTGATGTATGGTACAGTGAACGGACACTGCATCCTGATAAGGTCAACAAGGCCATTGAACTGTTAAAGTCAAATGGTAAGATTTATGAGGAGGGCGGGGCCCTTTGGCTTAAATCAACTGAATACGGTGACGATAAAGACCGTGTGGTTATTAGGGATAACGGTGTTCCTACATATTTAGCCGCGGATATTGCCTACCACAAGGACAAGTATGAACGGGGCTTTGGCAAGATTATAAATATCTGGGGCGCTGATCACCATGGATATATTTGTCGTGTTAAGGCGGCAATAAGTGCTCTTGGTTATGATGCTGACAATCTGGAGGTGCTCCTGCTTCAGATGGTTCGTCTGCTCCGCGGGGGAGAAATGGTGAAGCTGAGCAAGCGTACCGGACAGACTGTGACCCTTGCTGAACTCATAGAAGAGGTCGGTACCGATGCTGCCCGTTATTTCTTTATTATGAGATCCATGGACAGTCAGCTGGATTTTGATTTGGATTTGGCCAAGTCAAAAACCAATGAAAACCCGGTATATTATATCCAGTATGCTCATGCCCGTATATGTAGTATTTTCCGTCAGGCACAGGAGACAGGTCTTCAGGTAACAGGTGATGTGGATCTTGCCCTTTTGGTGGATGAAACTGAAATAGATATTATCAACAAGCTCCAGGAATATGAAGAGGAAATAGAGCGTGCAGCTGCAGAATATGCACCTCAGCGTATTGCCCGTTATGCTTATGAATTGGCAAGCAAGTTCCATAGCTTTTATAATCAGTGTCGTATACTGGGGGTTGAAGACAAGCTGGCCGAGGCCCGTTTGGCTTTGGTGACCGTCACGGCCCATACGATTCGTCATGCTTTGGGGATATTGGGGGTATCAGCACCGGAAAAAATGTAAGCTTGGCAGCTGCAAAGGGAGCAATATTCTGTTGAAAGCTTTTGGGCAAGGGTATGTTGCCACCCGGAAATGAGTAAATATTGATTCCCCTTGGGGAATTTGATGATTTTGGCGTTAAATAATTTTTTTATCGGAGGCGTTTATTGTGGATTATATGAATAGTACTGATGTAGAGGTAGCCGCATATATTTTGGCAGAGCACAATGCTGATCTGGAAAATGTAGTTGATTCATCCTCATATGAGCCAATGTATTTTAAGGATCTTATCCTTGAGGTTATCAAGAGAAAAAAGAAACCGGTACAATCATTGCCTGAGGCAATTTCTGAAATTTATACCCAGATTAATATGGATGGAAGATTTACTTACAGAAATGATGGTAAATGGGGTCTGACAGAATGGTATCCAATGGAGAAAAAAAGCTCCAGGGGTGCCAGAACTACCTCCAGGGAGAGTGCTGCCCATGAGAAGAAAAAGGCCAGCGACACTCATAAATTTGAGAGCATTCAGGAAAACAATTAATGATAGGTGCACATAAATAGGAGGATAATTTGTATGGCAAAGTACATTTTTGTCACTGGTGGAGTTGTATCTTCTTTGGGAAAGGGGATAACGGCAGCTTCCCTGGGACGACTGTTGAAAAACCGTGGATATAACATTACTATTCAGAAGTTTGATCCATATATCAATATTGACCCTGGTACCATGAGCCCATATCAGCATGGTGAGGTTTTTGTTACTGATGATGGTGCTGAAACTGATTTGGATTTGGGACATTACGAGCGGTTTATTGATATTAATTTGACTAAGGGCTCCAATATAACAGCCGGCAAGGTATACTGGAATGTTTTGAACAAAGAGCGTCGTGGTGACTATCTCGGCAAGACCATTCAGGTAATTCCACATATCACCAATGAAATCAAGCAGCGTGTATATGATGTTGCTGCAGAGAGTGGTGCCGATGTTGTTATTACCGAAATTGGCGGTACTGTCGGTGATATTGAGTCACTGCCTTTTATGGAAGCAATCCGTCAGGTCAAAAAAGAAGTCGGTAAGAATGATGTATTATACATACATGTTACCCTGGTACCTTATATTTCCGCAGCAGGTGAGCTTAAGACCAAGCCTACCCAGCACAGTGTCAAGGAGCTGCGCAGTATAGGTATACAGCCGGATATTCTGGTATGTCGTACTGAAAAGCCAATTACTGATGAGATGAAGGCCAAGCTGGCCATGTTCTGCGATGTTGACAAGGAAGCTGTAATCGAGAACAGGACTGCCTCCACAATTTATGAGGTGCCATTGATGATGCAGTATGAAGGCTTGGACCGTATCGCCATGGAAAAGCTGAATATGGATTATGTACCGGTTAATATGGACAGCTGGGAACAGATGGTTTATAAGATCAATCATCCAAAGAAGAAGGTAAAAATTGCGGTGGTTGGTAAATATGTTGAACTTCCGGATGCTTATATTTCTGTTACTGAGGCTCTGCATCACGCAGGTATTGCCAATGAGGCCGATGTCAAGATTCATTGGGTCAATGCCGAGGAGCTGGAAAAGGCAGACAATCCTGATCTGGATGATGTGTTTGCCGGCTGCAGGGGAATTCTTGTGCCGGGTGGTTTTGGTGATCGCGGTGTTGAGGGCAAGATAATGTCCATTAAATATGCCCGGGAAAACAAAATTCCTTTCCTTGGCCTTTGCCTCGGAATGCAGTGCGCCGTTATTGAATTTGCCCGCCATGTATGTGGCATGACGGATGCTCATAGCTCTGAATTCTGTCCTGAAAGCACTCATCCTGTTATCGATCTTATGGAATCTCAGGTAGATGTTGAAGATAAGGGTGGCACTATGCGTCTGGGGGCATATCCTTGTGCTATAAGGCCTGACACCAGGACTGCAGCAGCCTACGGAGTTTCTGAAATAAGTGAACGCCATCGTCATCGTTATGAGTTTAATAATAAATATCGTCAGCAGCTTACAGATGCCGGGCTGGTAATCGCAGGTACTTTACCTGATGACAGCCTGGTGGAAATTGTCGAGGTCAAGGATCATCCTTGGTTTGTAGCTTCTCAGTTCCATCCTGAACTGAAGTCCAGACCTAACAATCCACATCCTTTGTTCAGGGATTTTGTTACCGCTGCATTGGAAATAAAGCGCTAAGCAGCTATTGATACCGATTTGAGGCTTTGTGTGATGAGAAACAGGATTGCACTGCTATCCTGTTTTTCTCATTTTATGATAAAATAGAGGTGCTTAATTGACTTAATATATGATAATTTTCAGTCAATTTACACAAACAATAATTGTTTTCTCCTGTTATGTAAGAATTATTCTTACATAAAATCAGAAAAATTCCTCTTTTTTTCATTATTTTCTTGTGCAATAATATTAATAGTGATACAAATGTCGTGGTATAAGGTCTGTTTGGACTGTATTAGAGGGGTACAGAAGGGGCTGGAGCCACATAGTAGTATTTACCACATGTGCCGTACCTCCCTGTCTTTAGTTATGGGGATATAAGGCACGTCCACCGAATTTGCGTAAGCAATTGAAGGTGGACACATGGGCAGGACATTGTCCATTGCGGAGAGAACTCGTAAGACCTGCTATGTCAGTAGGCAAGGTTCGTTATTAGCCCAGAACCCCTGGCTTTAGTCATGGGGAGTATGTCAATCAAACATATTTAAGGAGTGAAACGGAATATGGATTTTCTTTTGAAGATTTTTGGCACCGGTAAAGACTTGCCTGTAACTGCAAGTGCGGAAGATGTCAAGAAAAGATTCAACAGCATGCGCTGGAAGGTATTTGCATCTATCACAATCGGTTATGCTTTTTACTACATTATCCGTCAGGGATATTCTGTAATTAAAAAGCCTATGCTGAATTCCGGTGTGGTTACACCAGAGCAGATTGGTATTATTGGTACTGTATTTTTCATAACTTACGGTGTTGGTAAGTTTACCAACAGCTTCCTGTCCGACCGGATGAACAACAAGCGCTTCTTTGCGTTTGGTCTGTTTGTTTCTTCAATTACCATGGTTGGAATGGGTCTTGTTAATTCCTTCGTGCCTTTGGCCGTTCTCTGGGGTATTAATGGTTGGTTCCAGTCCTATGGTGCCGGCCCATCCATTGTTTCTCTGAATCAGTGGTTCTCCAAGAAACAGTTTGCAACCCTCTATGGTGTTTGGTTCACAAGCCATAACCTTGGTTCTGCCTTTGCATATTTTGCAATTGCAGCTGTTGTAACAGCTTACAGCTGGTCTATGGGCTTTATCATGGCAGGTGTTGTTTCCCTGGTTGGTAGTATTTTTATTTACCTGGGCATGAGCGACCGTCCTGAGACTTACGGTTTGCCAAACGGTGCAGTTTATTATGGTGAGAAGACTCAGGAAGAGGTTGATGCTCTTAAGACTAAGTCTGTTGGTTCCATGCAGTGGAACGAGGTTGTTAAGAATCCTGCTGTTTGGATTCTTGGCTTGGCTTCTCTCTGCGTTTACATTGCACGTTATGCAGTTGAGTCCTGGGGTCCTGTTTATCTCTCCACCGTTAAGGGCTATGACCTGATGGGGGCAGCAGGCGTTATGGCTTATATGCAGGTTGCAGGTATTTTCGGTGCTATGATGTGCGGTTGGATTTCAGACCGTTTCTTCGATTCCAAGCGAAATATTCCTGCCTTGATTTATGGTATTCTCTATACTGGTTCAATTGCTGGTTTCGTTTGGGCTCCACAGTCCTTCTATACCGACTTGTTATGTATGACCTTCTACGGCTTCACCATGGGTGCTCTTGTATGTTACATGGGTGGTCTGATGGCTGTTGATATTGTTCCGAAGCGTGTTACTGGTGCTGCTATGGGTATGATTGGTGCATTGAGTTATGTTGGTGCAGGTACCCAGGAATATGTAACCGGTAAACTGATGACTGTTACTCCATTGTTGGATGCTAACGGTGCTAAGGTTCTCAATGAGGCCGGTAAGGTTGTAAATACCTATGACTTTGGCAGTGCTCCTACCTTCTGGGTATGTGCCGCTCTGGCAGCTACATTACTCCCATTACTGGTATGGAATGCTAAGGCCAAGAATGATGAATGATATATTCGTTCCCTCTATATGAAAAAGGGTGTCCGGTTTTCCGGGCACCTTTTTCTTGTTGGCAATACCAAATGAAAACATGGTGGACTGACTCCGGAATGTAAGAATAACACATGCTTTATTCCGGTAGACATATGTCTGCCTTGAGTTGCATTAATTATTTTTTATGATATTATATAAAAGATAAATACCTTTGAATGGTGAGAGTATGAAGACACTGAAAATATTCCGACTGGGATTGCTGTTGCTCTGTGTTTGTCTTCTTTTTACAGGCTGTGAATCAACACAAGGGTATATTGATTTTTCCAATATGCAGGCCCAGTCCATGGATAATAATGATGACAATATGAAACAAACGGCGAAGGGGCAGCCGCTTCGGATAGCTTTTGCATCGGTACTTTCCCCGCGAGAGGCTCGACAGTACTATCAGAAGGTGGTGGATTATGTTTCAGCTAAAACTGGCCGCCCCACCGTGCTTATTCAGCGAAAGACCTATGAGGAACTTAATATGATGCTTTCAGGGGGCGAATGCGATATAGCATTTATTTCCACCGGGGCCTATGCCTCATATCATGGTATGCAGTCCATTGATATTCTTACCATGGCGCAGACATATGGAACGGTGTATTATCAGGCCCTGCTCATTGTCCCTGCGGACAGTGATATAACAGATTTTTCCCAGCTTAGGGGCAAGGTCATGGCCTTTACTGATCCTATAAGCTATTCGGGACGATTGGCAATAGATTACAAGCTGTTGGAGGAGTATAATACAATAGCTGAAAAGTTCTTTCAGCGGTGTTATTACACCTACAATCATGACAAGTCCCTGTGGGCGGTGGCCAATCATCTTGCTGACGGAGCAGGAATCGATGGACAGGTGTATGAATATTGTCTCAAGAACAATCCTGAATTGGCAAAGAAATTACGGGTTATAGAGACGATGGATCCGGTTCCTACAGGGCCGGTGGTTATACGCAGTGATTTACCGGCTGATGAGAAGGAGAGACTGCGGGAACTGTTTATCAATATGAATAATGATCCTAATATGCAGGTGGCTATGGCACGGGTCATGATTGACAAATTTGTACCACAGATACCTCATGCTTATGATGAATTACGCAGTAAATATAACCGGCTGGCAAAATTGCCAGGAGACTGATGTGTTATGAGCAATAAAGGAATTTATTTTAAGTTTAATGTATTAATTGTAGGCACAATCTTTTTTTGTGGAATGATTATGGGCTGCATGCTGTTGATGTCCATAAGCAAATATATGGAAGACGGCCTTATCGGCTCCGGGCAGGAATTGGCATCCTCCTTGGCTGTAACAGTGGGTAATGATATATTGTTTGATGATAAATTTTCCCTTTGGGACAGATTATCCAGAACAATGGATACTAATGAACAGGTTAGGTATATAATAGTTACATACCCAAATGGTGAGGTCATGTTTTCAACCTTTGGTAATATGCTGCCTGAGGGATTAAATCCTAAACGGATATATGATGGCACCAAGGGGATAGATTCTATATTGTATGCCAGCAGTGAAGGCCGCATCCGCGAAATAATGGTTCCGGTGGATGAAGGTATGATAGGCTATATCCGCGTTGGCATGTCAGAAAAAAAGATGATGTATATCCTTCAGGAACGAAGCATGGAAACAGGTATAGCAGTGCTGTTGCTGTGTGCTTTTGCATCCTTTATGGCATCCAGATATGCATGGTACTTCCTGCGGCCTATCAGTAAATTGGCATATGGTGTCAATCAGCTGGAAAAGGGTAATTATGGTGTAGTTGTACCTGTTTATGCCGGTGATGAGGTAGGAAAGCTGGCTGAAACCTTTAACCGCATGAGTGCCCAGATTAAGAAAAATACTGAGGAAAATAACCATCTTCTTGAGGAGTTGAAGCTCAAGGAGCAGGATAGAATATGGCTGATAAATCAGCTGTTTAAAGCCCGTGAAGATGAACAGCACCGTATATCACGGGAGCTCCACGATGAAAGTAGTCAATCAATGGCATCTATACTCACTTATCTGAGGATTTTACATGACCGGTTGGATACTGATGAACAAAGAGAAATGTTGTTTGAGATTAGGCAGCTTACAGCAGCTACCCTGGGCGGGATAAGGCAGCTGGCAGTAAATCTGCATCCACCGCTGCTGGATGATTTGGGACTGATTGTCGCCATAGAGAAATATCTGGATCCACTCGTTAAAATTAATCCGGATATAAAAATAGATTTCTGCCATAAGGGGAATTTTAATGATTTGCCCAAGCCTATAGCCCTAATGTGCTACAGGACAATACAGGAAGCCGTGGCAAATAGTATTAAGCATGCTGCGCCAACCAATATCAGGGTAGATCTGGAATCTGACGGAGTAATGCTGGTGCTGACTGTATATGACGATGGAAGGGGCTTTAGTGAGGATGAGGCTGAGGAAGCCCGTCTGAACAGACATTTAGGCCTGGTGAGCATGAAGGAAAGGGCCCAGCTCCTGGACGGCAGTTTTAAGCTCGTTACCGGTATAAATAAAGGAACTACAATTACTGTTGAATTACCAATATATGAGCTAGAAGAAGGGGAGGAACTTTTAAATGGCCAAGGGTTTAAGAATCCTGTTGGTTGATGACCATCGGGTTTTACGCACAGGAATGAAGATGCTGCTCTCTTCACAAAATGATTTTCAGGTTGTAGATGAGGCTTCTGATGGTAAGGAAGCGTTGGAAAAGCTGGCCCGTGGTAACATAGATTTGGTGTTGATGGATTTATCCATGCCAGGTATGGGCGGCATCGAATGCCTGAGGGAAATACGACTGCGTAATTATCAGGTGAAGGTACTGATATTGACAATGTATAGTGAACAGCAATATATAAAAGAGGTAATGATGCAGGGGGCTGATGGATATTTATGTAAGGATTCATTGGATTCAGAGCTGTTTCAGGCAATACGGACTGTGGCCGATGGTGGCAGATATCTGGGGGCAAAGGATGCCTATCTGCTTATAGACAGTCTGATTAATGAGCCACCGGAGCTGGTGGAGCTGTCTAAGCGTGAACGGGAGGTATTGGCACTGCTGGTTCATGGCTATTCATTATCGGTTATTGCTGAAAAGCTGTATATTTCCATTAAAACGGTATCAACCTATAAAACCAGGCTGATGCAAAAGTTAGGATGTACTCAAAAATCAGAACTGGTGGACTATGCTTTGAAGCATAATCTCTTAAGCTGACTGTTATCTGAAAACTGGGCTGGGTACACAGCCCTTTTTTTCGTGACTCTGTTTCTGCACTCCTTTTCACCTTTTTGGGGGATTTTGGCGTAGAGAAAGTGCCCGTATATATGACTTAAGGGCATTGTTCCTGTAGTTTGGGAGTTATCATTTTGGGTCTTGTGGTCAGAGGTTGTTTGTTGATGATGTAGGGGGTATTATGCGTAATTTGTTGACTGGTGTCCTGCAGGATGCTTCTGTTGCTGAAATGAAAGACTGTTATAATCGGAACAAGGGACAGGCTTTTGTATATGGTGTGGCCGGTACTCAAAAGCATGCCGTCTTTTCTGCATGTTATGCAGGTCATCCGGGGACAAGTGTGATAATTACCTATGATCAGGAAGAATTGGGGAGATGGAAGGAAGATTTGGCCTCGCTGCTGCCAAATGCTGCAGTGGTAGAGCTTCCTGTCCTGGACATGGTGGATTTTAATGCAGCAGCTAAAGGACTCGAGAGAAATTCTCATCGTATGGAAATTCTGGGCAGATTGCTAAAAAATGAGCCTATGATTGTCCTTTCCACTGTCCAGGCTGCTGTCCAGAAAGGTATTTCCCCGAGACAGTTCAAGGCCTTGAGTCTTAATTTGCAACTGGGTGATATCATTGAACGAAATGATCTGATTGAACAGCTTGTAAAAATGGGTTATGAGCGGACAGAGCAAGTGGAAATGCAGGGGGAATTCTGCATCCGTGGGGGAATTGTTGATATTTACCCGGTCAATGTCCATCAGCCGTATAGAATAGAATTTTTTGATGATGAGGTGGATTCCATCCGCTTCTTCAATGCTGATACCCAAATATCCGTTGGCAAGGCTGACAAGGCGGAGATATTGCCCTTTGATGTATTTGACGATAAACACCGTAAATCGATGTTCACTGAATTTCTCGGGAAAGGAGCAGTTGTCGTTGCAGATGCTCCACTGAAAATTCGTGAAGAGGCTTTGAAGCTGGTTAAGGAAAATCCGGATATAAAGCGGAGAATTTTTTCCTGGGATGATTTTTTAGAAAAAATAAAACCATATAATGTTATATATCTGGCCATGATGCTACACAGCTTTAATGGTGTGACACTTGATCATATGATTGGCATATCGGTTCAGGGTATAGCCTCATATCAGCAACAGTTTGATATGTTTTCCAATGATATTGAGGAGTGGCTGAAGGATGATAAAAGAGTTCTTGTCACCCTTGGGGACAGGAGCAAGATTTCGTCAGTAAAGGAAATCTTGGCCCGGCGTCGTTTGGCTGCTGTATCCGGGGATGAGCTTACCGACCTGAAAAATGGATTAGTGACCATTATTGAAGGCACTTTACTCAATGGCTTTGAGTTACCACGGGCAAATTTGGTGGTAATCACCGAGAAGGATATTTTTGGGCGCCAGAAGAAAAAGCTTAGCAGGGTCAGCAAGGACGAGAGGATTAGTCATTTCCGTGAAATCAACGCCGGAGATTATGTTGTGCATGTGCAGTATGGTATTGGAAAATACTGTGGTGTTGTTACCAAGGAAATTGACGGTATCAAAAGAGATTATCTTTTTATACAGTATGGTGGAGAAGATCAGCTGTATGTACCAACGGATCAGGTGGGAATGCTCCAGAAGTACATAGGTAAGGATGGAGATGCACCAAGGCTGCATAAAATTGGCGGCTCCGCCTGGAAAAAAACGAAAGCCAAGGTACATTCCTCAGTGAAGGATATTGCTCAGGAGCTGATTAAGTTGTATGCCCAGCGTCGACAGGCGGAGGGGTACGCATTTTCAAAGGATACTGTTTGGCAACAGGAGTTTGAGGACGCATTTCCCTACGAGGAGACTCCGGATCAGCTGACTGCTGTTGCAGAAATCAAGGCGGATATGGAGCGCCCTCAGCCAATGGATAGGCTGGTGTGTGGGGATATTGGTTTTGGAAAAACCGAGGTGGCTATCAGGGCTTCCTTCAAGGCTGTTATGGATGGGAAGCAGGTGGCAGTTTTGGTCCCAACTACCGTTTTGGCCCAGCAGCATTATAAAACATTTATGGAGCGATTCCATAATTTTGGGCCATCTGTCGAGGTAATAAATCGTTTCAGAAGTCAGAAGGAACAACGGGAAATACTGGACAGGGTAGAGGATGGCCGTGCAGATATCCTGATTGGCACCCATGCTATACTCAATTCCAAAAAAGTTGTTTTCAAGGATCTTGGCTTACTGATTGTGGATGAGGAGCAGCGTTTTGGGGTTGCCCAAAAGGAAAAAATAAAGCGCCTTTCCACTGGTATAGATGTACTGACACTGAGTGCTACGCCTATTCCACGAACCCTGCATATGTCCTTGTCCGGTGCCCGTGACATGAGTATTATGGAAACAGCACCTCGGGAAAGATTTCCGGTGCAGACCTATGTGGTGGAAGAGGATGATGGTATTATAAGGAGTGCTATACGACGCGAATTAAAACGGGGTGGACAGGTTTATTTTGTATATAACCGGGTGGAATCAATTTATTCCATGTTGGCACGCCTGGAAAAACTGGTTCCTGAGGCCAGAATCCGTGTGGGGCATGGACAGATGCGGGAAGCACAGCTGGAACGGGTGATGGTTGAATTTTATGAAAATGAATTTGATGTGCTTCTGGCCACATCGATTATTGAAAATGGACTTGATGTAGCCAATGCCAATACAATTATCGTATATAATGCTGATAAATTCGGTTTGGCACAGTTGTATCAGATGCGGGGCCGTGTAGGGCGTTCAAAAAACCTGGCGTATGCGTATCTCCTTTATAAGCAAAACAAGGTACTCAGTGAGGTGGCCGAAAAGAGACTGCAGGCTATCAAGGAATTCGCTGAGCTTGGTGCCGGTTTTAAGATTGCCATGCGTGACTTGGAGATAAGAGGGGCAGGTAACCTGCTTGGGGCACAGCAGCACGGGCATATCGCCAGCGTCGGCTTTGAAATGTATTGCCGTATGCTGGATGATGCGGTAAAGGAATTAAAGACAGGCAAGCCTGTGACCAGGCAGGCTGATCCGCTGATTGAATTTAGGGTAGAAGCATATATAAGTAATGATTATGTAGGCGATGCCATGCACAAAATTGAGATTTATCAGCGTATTGCCGCTATTAAAAATAATGAGACCCTGGATCGGCTTTTGGATGAGCTGGTGGACCGCTTCGGGGATCCACCAAAGCCGGTGCTTAACCTGCTGACGGTGGCCAGAATCAGAAATTTGGCCCGGGAAGTGGGGATTAAGCACATTAAGGAAGGTACACAATTCCTGGAATTTGGGTTTGATGGTGAGCCTAAATGTGATATCAAAAATTTGGTAGCTGTATCCCAACAATATGGTGATCATGTAAAGTTTGACAAGCATAGTAAGTCGATGCTAATAGATTTATGTATCATAACAAGAGCTACGATTCAGGATTTTGTACTGGATGTTATGAAAATTCTGGTGGGAAAATGATACAGACAGAATTTATGGAGGAATAGGAATGGGAAGTATAACAGTTACAGGCCTTGGTCCTGGAGCTTTTGGACTTATTACACTGGATAGCTGGGAACGGATGCAGAATGCAGGCACCCTACTGCTTCGTACAGCAAAGCATCCCACAGTTCCATTTATACGGGAAAAGGGAGTCGTTTTTGAGTCCTATGATAGTTTCTACGATGGAGCAGACAGTTTTGATGAATTATACAAGGCTATTGTTGCTGACCTGGTAAGGAGGGCAGAGGGGGAGGATATAGTGTATGCTGTTCCCGGAAGCCCGATGGTAGCAGAAAAAACGGTAGTGCTTTTGCGCAAAAGCTGTATGGAAAACGGGATCAAGCTTGAGATAATTCCTGGCATGAGCTTTGTGGAGCTGCTTTATAGCAAGCTGGGGCTGGATCCTATAGACGGAATGACAATAATTGATGCTGAGGATTTTGATAAGCTGCCGATAGATATGCCAACAGGGCTTGTTATAACTCAGGTATACAATGAACGGATTGCTTCCGACACCAAGCTGAGCCTGATGGAAGTGTTTCCTGATGAGTACCCGGTCACTTATGTGCATAAATTGGGTATGCCGGATGAAAGCATAAGGGAAATTAAATTGTTTGAGCTGGATCGGCAGCCCGACATAGATTACCTAACCAGTATCTATATTTCCCCCTTTTTAAGAAAAAAAGAGTTTGATATTACACCACTTAAGGATATAATCCACCAGCTTCGTTCTCCGGGAGGATGCCCCTGGGATATCGCCCAGACCCATGAGAGCATAAGGATAAATCTGCTGGAGGAAACTTATGAGGTGTTGGAGGCTATTGATATTGGGGACAACACTCTGCTCTGTGAGGAACTGGGGGACCTGTTGCTCCAGGTTGTGTTTCACGCAAGGATGGCTGAAGAAACAGGGGCTTTTTCCATGCAGGATGTTGTGGATGGGGCTACTGAGAAGCTGATACGCCGCCATCCGCATATTTTTGGTGATGTGCAGGCTGCAGACGCAGGGGAGGCCATACTGACCTGGGAAGCCATAAAAAAACAGGAGAAAAAGGAGCGTAAATCCGTTTTGGATGGAGTTCCGTCGGGGATTCCTGCTCTTATGGGCGCCCAGAAGCTTCAGCATAAAGCTGCAAAGGTTGGTTTTGACTGGGAGAAGATTGATGATGTCTGGACCAAATTTAAGGAGGAAATAGATGAACTGAAGGAAGCTCAGCGTGAGGGGGATGCGGGGCATATTCAGGAGGAATTGGGAGATGTATTATTTACAGCAGTTAATTTGGCAAGATTTTTGCAGGTTGATTCAGAGCTTGCCTTATTGGAATGTAACAGAAAATTTAAGGCAAGATTCGGATTTGTTGAAGAACAGGTTAAAAGTGCAGGTAAAGACTGGACTGAATGGTCTTTGGAGGAATTGGACAACTTTTGGAACAAAGCTAAAAAGTTATAATATTCAAAAAATTTAATTTTTTTTTGTAGTTTCTTTGCAAAAAGCTAGTGTTTATGGTATATTGTAACCAATTAAGTGGTTAAGAAGCAGTAGTTATGCGGATTTTCCAAAAGAATACCTAATTAAGAGGAGGATTTTGAAGATGAATAAGTCTCAGTTGGTTGCAAAGGTTGCTGAAAAGGCTGGTTTGACCAAGAAAGATGCCGAGAAGGCAGTAAACGGTCTTTTTGCAAGTGTTCAGGAAGCTCTGGTAGCTGGTGAAAAGGTACAGATGATTGGTTTTGGTACTTTTGAAGTTAAGGCTCGTAAGGCTCGTGTAGGACGTAACCCTCAGACTGGTGATGAAATTAAGATCGCAGCTTCCAAGAACCCTGCATTCAAGGCTGGTAAGGCTTTAAAGGAAGCAGTTAACTCTGCTAAAAAGGGTAAAAAAGGCAAGAAAAAATAAGTAATTGATTTTATTCAATTTGGCTGTCGCTGATATTCAGTGACAGCCTTTTTGTAGTAATAAACTAGTGGAAATCAGACTGGAAATGCTATTGAATGAACACTGTTTCGCTTTGGGAGTAAATATTCTGCAGGGGGCTGGCATTGCAGTCCCTTTTACTGTGTTTAGAGGATAAACTATGAAAAAAGGTGTTTTAATAACCGGAGGTACTTCTGGGATAGGGTTGGCTGCTGCTGTAAGGTTTTCCCGCAGAAATGATCATGTGGTGCTCCTTGGTAGGGATAAGGCTAGGGGTGAGGCTGCAACGCAGCAGGTTATGGCATTGTCAGGGAGCAGAAACTGTTATTATGTCCAAGGGGATGTGTCCAGACTGGAGGATTGCAGGAGGGCTGTGCAAAGCACAGTGGAGCTGTGCGGCACAATAGATTATCTGGTTAATTCAGCTGGGGTATACCTGGAAAAATCCCTTGATGATATGTCAGAGGATGACTTTGCCAGGATTATTGATATCAATTTAAAGGGAACATATTTTATGACCCAGCAGGCTGTGTTGTTTATGAAAAAACAGGGAAGCGGAAGTATTGTCAATATATCATCAGATGCCGGAGTGCACGGCAATCTCCTGTGCAGTGCCTACTGTGCCTCGAAGGGGGCCGTCAATTTATTTTCCAGGGCCATGGCCCTGGAGCTTGCACCGTGGAACGTACGGATTAACAGTATATGTCCCGGGGATGTTATGACGCCACTCACTGACAGGCAGTTGGACCAATATCCGGACAAGGAGCTTGCAATAAAGGAAATGTGCTCGGTATATCCCATGGGGCGTATAGCTGCTGCTGATGAAATAGCTGCCGTGGTTGAATTTTTATGCTCGGATTCTGCTGCCTTTGTCAATGGTGCAGTCTGGAGTGTGGATGGCGGCCTTACTTCATGAGTTGATACTTCACTTTTGGTGTGATAAAATTTACACGCTGATATTGTGTTGAGGGAGGTGACGGGAATGAAGCAGGTAAGATATCTTATTGTAACGGCATCAGTGGGGTCGGGACACGAAAAAGCTGCCGCTGCTGTTGCAAATGGAATTCGGAGACAGTGCAGGGACGCTGAAATCAACATCGTCGATTTCATGTCCATGAAAACATCTCTGGTGAATGCTTTTATGAAAAGCTGTTATCTGAACATGCTGCATTTTGTTCCCAACCTCTATGAATTTATGTATCAGTTCACTGCCGGGAGGAAAAAGGGTGGACTGATCAAATGGCTTATGGCATCAGTTATCGTGTATTCCATGAAAGGCTTGATAAATAAATACAAACCGGATATTATTGTTTGTACCCATCCCTTTCCGGCAGATGCCATATCTCATTTATCTGAAAGACGGCGAAAGAAATTTGTGTCCTGTGCGGTTATCACGGATTATTCGGTTCATCAGATGTGGGTGTGTCATCATATGGATAAATATTTTGTAGCTATTGATTCCATGAAGGATCAGCTGATTGAGGCCGGGATAAGGGAGGATATTATCCATGTCACCGGAATACCTGTCGATGTGGAATTTATAAGACCTCATGACAGGGCTGAATCCAGAAAGGAACTTGGACTGAAGTCAGATATACCCGTGGTAATGATGATGGGTGGAGGACTTGGACTTGGTGGAATGGATGTGGCTATGGGGGAATTGGAAAAAATTGACAGGATACTCCAGCTGCTGATTATAACTGGAAAAAACAATGATCTGAAAAAAAGGGTGGAGACTTTCGCACTGCAGTCTCACCATGAGATAACTGTAGTGGGATATACTGACAAGGTGCCGTTGATGATGGCTGCTGCTGATTTGCTTATTACCAAGCCGGGAGCTTTAACTTTGACTGAGGCAATGTCTGTAGGACTGCCGATGGTACTTCACGAACCTATTCCTGGGCCTGAAACGGACAACGCAAGGTATATGTCTGAAGGTGGTATGGCTGTATGGCTCCATTCAGGGGACAGCCTTTCAAAAATTGTGGGTGGATTGCTGAATGAGCCGGAAACATTAAAGGCTATGCGTTCCAAAACCATAGAAAATAAATCTTCAGATGCAGCTTATGCCATAGCAGGATATATGGAATGTGATGTGGAATAATTAAAGACGCGATGTATTTATGCTTCATATTGAAACAGTTTTTTCCTGGAGAGAGGCAAACTGATTGCTGCGTAAAAAGGTAGAAGGTTGATTTTTAGTTTTGGATTTTCCCTCATCTTGAGGTGGGGGATGCGAATACCGGTTGGTGAGCATATCTCCCAGCTCGTGCGACGCAAAGCTAGTGCCCTTGGGTAAAACGCTGATATGAATATTTTTTTTCTGGGGAAGAAAAATTTGAACGATGGCGTTATAATATAATTATCTTTTTTATATTGCTATGGAAAGTGTCTGGTGATTAAATTGTCAGTTACCAAATTAGCTAGTGGTGTTGATGGAGCCTTATTGTGTCCGGAATGCAACGGGTCCTTGGTATATAAAGATGGTGGCCAGGTCAGGGTTGTCAACGGGCGCGTTGATTATGAAAATATTAAACCACGGTATGTTTGCTTTCACTGTAAAAAGTTTTATCGTGAAATGCTTCATTCCGGCTATTATGATGTATTTGAGCTGGATGATGAGCTTAAAAAGGAGGCGGAGGCGCTGGCAGGCCCAGTCAATCAAAAGCCTGAGCCCTCAAAGGAAGATCCTGTCTGTACATTATCAAAAGACAGCTCAGGGGCCTATGTGTGTCCTCGTTGTGGTAAACCACTTCGTTATTCTGATGGCAGTGCTATTCAGGTGGTTAATGGCAAGGTGGATTATGAAAGTGTCAAGGCCCGGTATATTTGTGATGACTGTGGGATATTTTACCGTGAATTGCTTAATTCCGGGATGTATGAGGTATTCCAGCTGGAGCAGGAGCAGCCTAGGCAAAGCGTGGCGGATAACATCATAAACAAGGATGTCAGCCCGGTAGTGGCTTTGAGCAAAAACAGTTCAGGGCGCTACAAATGTCCGGTATGCAATGGCGAATTGGAATTTTCCGATGGTGGACAGGTTCGTGTTGTCAATGGCAAGGTGGATTATGAAAATGTCAAGGCCAGATACATATGTCGCCGATGTGAGACTTTTTACCGTGAACTATTAAATTCAGGGCTCTATGAGGTCTTTGACCTGGACGACCTGTATATGACTCCGGAGAAAAAGAAAATAGTAGGTACTGGTGATTTGGCCCCTATGCAGCTTAAGCTGGATGCAAATGGCAAATGTGCATGTCCACGGTGCGGAGCCAACATGCGTTATCTGGAGCCGGAAGCAGTGCGTATCGTAGATGGTGTCGCAGATATGCGTGATACAGTTGCCAGATTTGCCTGTGATGAATGCTCATCAATTTATCGCCGAATTGCTTCCACTGATTATTATCAATGGAGTGAATCGTAATTTAGGCAAGATGGATTTTAATAGAATCATATGCAGAAGCTGATTAAATAATTTTGCTTGTGGCAAAATTTTAATAATAGCGTTATAATATATGATTGTTATATGGAAAGGAGTGCGCTGATGGGTGCGTCGAGATCTAAAACAGATAAGCCTCAAAGGCGCCAGTTTAATTGGTTCGCCATTATAATGATCATTATGTTTCTGCTGGCAGCAGTCAAACTGGGGGAACAGGCCCTGACCTTTAAGGAACTGAATCAGGACCGAATCCGTGCTGAGGAAAGACTTAAGGCTGCCCAGGAAGAGAATCAGCAGCTGTTGGAGGAAAAAGAACAGCTGTCAGATCCGGAATATATCGAAAAACTGGCCAGGGAAGAATTGGGTATGACAAAACAGGGAGAAATTCCTTATGTTTATTCAAAAAAGTGACTTTATTGCCAGGGCCTTTTCTTGACACATTTTGTTTTACAATAGTATAATACCTTTATTAGTGTATTATCTAAGGAGGAAGTATTTTGTCCATTGAAGTCGGTAGTATAGTTGAGGGTGTTGTTTCCGGCATAACAAATTTTGGTGCCTTTGTTAATCTTCCGGAGGGGAAGGTTGGCCTCGTGCATATATCAGAGGTTGCTGATGTTTATGTCAGTGATGTAAAGGAGTTTCTGAAGGAACAGGACAAGGTTAAGGTCAAAGTACTTTCAGTTGATGAAAAGGGAAAGATTGGTCTTTCGATAAAGAAGGCCCAAGAGAAAAAGCCTGAGGAAAAGGATCAAAGAACTTTTGACAAACCCCGCTTTGAGAAGAGAAATGCTGATTTCCGTTCACAGAGAAATGATGGCGGCAGCAATTATTCCAATGACTTCAGGAGAAATGCCGGGAGTCGGGGCAATAACATGAATGCCTCCTTTGAGGATAAGCTGTCCAAGTTTTTGAAGGACAGTGATGAACGACTCACGGATTTGAGCCGCAAGACAGATTCCAAGCGCGGTGGCCGTGGTGGCGGGCGCAGAAGATAAACCGTAAAGGCACCTTTTCAGGGTGCTTTTTTTATCTGATGTTACCGGGTGTATACCACCCTTTGAAAAGGTAAATTTTAACAATGGCGTTATGATATATGGGTGAATTTATGGAAATTGAAAAACGCCTAATAAAATATTGGCAGCATAATGCTCTTGCAAAAGCCGGGGATACAGTACTGGTAGCCTGTTCCGGGGGACCTGATTCACTGGCACTGTTGGATTTGCTTCATGGACTGTCAGGTGAGTTGTCCATAGAAGTTATGGCGGCACATTATGAACATGGAATTCGTGGCCAGGCTTCTGTAGATGATGCCAATTTTGTGCAACAGTACTGCCAAAGGGAAAAAATTGATTTTTTCCTTGAGTCAGGAGATATTCCTCTGATATGCAGGCAGACAGGTGAATCGTTGGAGACCTGCAGCAGGCGGATGCGATATGGTTTTTTGCACCGCATTGCCAGGGAAAAGGGCTGTGCTGTTATTGCCACTGCCCATCACAGTGATGATCAGGCTGAAACTGTTCTGATGCATATTCTTCGGGGGACAGGACTTAATGGATTAACGGGGATTTTACCTAAACGGGATAATATTATTCGTCCATTGCTGGCCTTTACCAAGTGTGAACTGGTGGATTATTGCAAGGCTCAGGGGTTGGCCCCAAGGCTTGATGCCACCAATGAAGTGGCTGATTGTACCCGTAATCGTATAAGGCTCGAATTGTTGCCTTATTTGAAGCAGGAGTATAATATAAATATAACGGACCAGCTTTGTCAGCTGGCCAGGATAGTCTCTGCGGATGAGAACCTTTTAGACAGCATTTGCAGGACTGCTTTTGATAAAATATGTGTTGCTGATGCCAGGGGGGCTATTTCCTGTAAGGCAGATGATTTTTTATTGCAGCCTCTGTCCATACAACGGCGCTTGCTGCAGCAAATGGGCGGTTCATTGCAGGTCCAGTTGAGTTTTCCTCATGTAGAACAGATCAGGGAGCTGGTTGAGAAAAATCACACCGGTAAGCACCTCATGCTTCCTCAAGGCTGCCAGGCCGGGATGCGTTATGGAATATTGACTTTATCAAAAATGGACAGGGTTTTTTCAGAAACAGATGGTAATATGGCATTTAAGGACCGGGACCTGGTTCTTGAGCCGGGAGGCAGGCTTATTCTTGAGGATGGAAGTATGCTCTGTTCTGAAATAACTGCTGATTTGGAGATAAGAAAACCTTTTTCTAAAAATATGGTATATTTTGATGCTGCCAAAAGTGGTGATACCGTGTTAGTCAGGTACAGAAGGAAAGGTGACAGACTGCTGCTTCCTGCAGGGCATAAAAAATTGAAGGATTTGCTTATAGACTCCAAGGTTGATGTGGAAAAGAGAAATAATATACCTGTTGTTGTCAGCAGTATAACCAATGAGATAATATGGGTGGCCGGCATAAGGCAGACTGCGGCAGCCATGGCAGGTGCAGATACTGGGAGGTATCTTATACTTTCATACATACAAAAAGGAGAAGAGTAAAATGTTAAATGATTTGGAAAGTGTAATGTTCGACGAAAAGGCCCTGGCCAAAAGGGTTTCTGAACTTGGGCAGGAAATATCCAAAGATTATAAGGGCAAGGATGTGTTGATGGTAGGAATCATGAAAGGGGCCGTGGTGTTTTTTTCAGATCTTATCAGACAAGTAAATTTGCCATTGGGAATAGATTTTATTATTGCATCCAGCTACGGTGATGGTACTGAATCAAGTGGCAGTGTCAATATCAAAAAGGACCTGGAAAATGATATCAAGGGAAAGCATGTCATTTTGGTCGAGGATATCATTGATTCCGGAATCACCATGAAGCATCTGATGGAAATCCTTTGGAAGAGGGAACCGGCCAGTATCAGACTGTGTGCATTGTTGAGTAAGGAGTCACGCCGGCAGGTGCCTGTGAAAATTGATTATTGCGGTTTTGATGTTCCCGATGAGTTCCTGGTGGGATATGGCCTTGATTATGCCGAAAAATACAGGAATTTACCGGTAATCGGTGTGTTGAAGAGAGAAATTTATATGTGATTCTTTTCAGGATTTGTAAGAAAATCATTATAATGATATAATTATCTCCTGTGAAGACATTTATATGATGCTGACTGGTGTTAAGTTCTTTATCACCGTTTGGGAGGTTGTATATTGGTCAAGTTTATTAGAAATGTGGGTTTTTACCTGCTTATTATTCTTATTGCGATTACATTGATAGATTATTTTTCCAATAAGACTCCTAACCGCATGGAGATGAATTATTCTTCCTTTGTGCAGGAGGTCAATGATGGAAAAGTATCTAAGGTCACTATTGTTGAAAATAATGTAAAGGGTACATTGACGGATGGTACGGATTTTGTGACTGTTTTGCCAACTTATCCGGGGCAGGATGGAGAGATAATGAAGCTGCTCCAGTCCAAAAATGTTGACATCAAGGCAGAGAATCCGCCTGAACCACCATGGTGGTCAACCTTGCTTTCATCTGTATTGCCAATTTTGTTGTTGGTTGGAGTCTGGTTCTTTATTATGCAGCAGAGTCAGGGCGGTGGCGGAAAGGTCATGTCCTTTGGCAAGAGTCGTGCTAAAATGAGTGGCGGCGATAAGGTCAAGGTGTGCTTTGATGATGTTGCCGGTGCTGATGAAGCCAAGCAGGAGCTGGAAGAGGTAGTTGAATTCCTGAAGCAGCCAGCCAAGTTTAATCAGTTGGGAGCCAAGATCCCTAAGGGCGTTTTACTTTTTGGCCCTCCGGGTACAGGTAAAACCTTATTGGCCAAGGCGGTAGCCGGTGAAGCAGGAGTTCCGTTCTTCTCCATCAGTGGCTCCGATTTTGTTGAAATGTTTGTGGGTGTCGGTGCATCCAGAGTTCGTGACTTGTTTGAGCAGGCCAAGAAAAATGCTCCTTGTATTGTTTTTATCGATGAAATTGATGCTGTAGGGCGTCAGCGTGGTGCCGGTCTTGGTGGTGGCCATGACGAGCGTGAACAGACTCTTAATCAGATGCTGGTAGAGATGGATGGCTTTGCTGCCAATGAGGGAATTATCATCATTGCTGCTACGAACCGTCCGGACATTCTTGATCCTGCATTGTTGCGCCCAGGCCGCTTTGACCGTCAGATTGTTGTTGATAAGCCTGATGTTAAGGGCCGTGAGGCGATTTTAAAGGTTCATACCAAGAATAAGCCTGTTGATAAGGACGTTGACCTGAATGTGTTGGCGCGTCGTACACCGGGCTTTACCGGAGCAGATCTGAGTAATCTGGTCAATGAAGCTGCGCTTTTGTCAGCACGGCGTAATAAGAAAACCATAGCCATGCTGGAAATGGAAGAATCCATTGAGCGGGTTATGGCCGGGCCGGAGAGAAAATCAAAGGTGATGAGCGATAAGGAGAAGCGCCTTACTGCTTATCATGAAGGTGGACATACCCTGATAGGGATGCTGTTGCCAAATGCTGATCCGGTGCACAAGGTTACTATTATTCCAAGGGGAAGAGCAGGTGGCTATACGCTTATGCTTCCTAAGGAGGATAGGTCTTATGCCACTAGAAGTGAGCTGTTGGATCAGTTGAAAACCTTGCTGGCAGGTCGTGTGGCTGAGGAGGTAGTGCTGCACGAGATCAGCACTGGTGCCCAGAATGATATACAAAGGGCGTCCCAGCTGGTGAGAAACATGATTACTCAGTATGGTATGAGTAATGTATTGGGACCGGTAGCATATGGATCCGGCAAGGACCATCAGGTATTTTTGGGGCGTGATTTCAATAATCAGAGAAACTATTCTGAAGAAGTTGCCAGTGAAATAGACAAGGAAGTGCGCAATTATATTGAAGAAGCCTATGAGGAATGCCGTAGACTGCTGAATGAAAATATTGAGAAGCTGCACTTGATTGCCGAAGCTCTGATAGAAAAGGAAACCTTGGAGGCTGCTGAACTGAAGGAATTGGTTGGGTTTGGCAATGTCACTGAGAAGGAGGAGCCTGAGAAAAAGGGTGAGCCTCCCCAGGATGATGACGATGAGCCAAAGCTGATACCAGTTGAGCCTGCAGAGGGTGAAGCTCTTGAAGGCGAAGGCTCAGTTGCGGAAAATGACACTGAGGTTGAGGTACCTTATTCTGAACCGGAGCCAAAACTGAATAGTACAACTGATAAATAACACCATAGGGGCTGAAGCATGCAATATTTTGATGCAGCAGCCCCTTTTGGTGGTTTTAGCTGATGTTAACGGGTAATATTGACTTTAATAAGAGGAGCATAACAATTATGCGGATGGCGATTTTGGAGCTTTTAAGGGCCTCTGCGGACCACTATCTGTCAGGTGAGGAGATAGCTCTTAAGCTCAATGTATCACGGACTGCTGTATGGAAGCACATCAAGGAACTGAAAAATCAGGGCTATGAGATAGAAAGTCTGCCACGAAATGGCTATAAACTGTTGGGATCACCGGATCGTCTACTGCCTGAGCTGGTGTGCCGTGGACTGGATAATAAAGTTATCGGCTGTCAAATGGAGCATTTTGATGATATAGGCTCAACAAATGCTGAGGCCAAGGTCTTTGCCCGGCAAGGAGCGGCTGATGGTACTGTTATTGTAAGTGAGAGCCAGAATACAGGCAGGGGCCGTTTGGACAGGAGCTTTTTCTGTCCTCAGGGTGGGATTTGGTTTTCTGTGATCCTCAGGCCTGATTTTTTGCCCCAGGAAGCACCAAAATGTACTCTTATGGCAGCGGTAGCTGTCACTGAGGCTATGAGGGATTTCGGGCTCGATGCAGGAATAAAATGGCCTAATGATATCCTGTACCAGGGGAAAAAGCTGACAGGTATCTTAACAGAAATGAGTGCGGAAATTGATCGTATCAATTATGTCATCATTGGCATAGGAATCAATGCAGTCATTGCCCCGGAGTCTTTCCCGGAGGATATAAAGGACAAGGCAGGGTCCATGTCCATGTTTTTGGGGAAATTTGACAGAATTTCCTTTTTCCGTGCTGTACTGCAGCACTTGGAGACTTTATATATCAGTGTGAAAAAACAGGGGTTTGGTTCTGTCCTGAAAAGCTGGCGGGACTTATCGGTAACCCTGGGACAGGATGTTAAGGTAATCGGTATTAATGAGACATTCACCGGTCGGGCAGTGGACATTGCTGAAGACGGTGGCCTGATGGTTGATACAGGCAGAGAAACCTGCAAGGTATATGCCGGAGATGTTTCCATTCGTACAAAGTGATGAATATGGAGGATTTATGCTTTTAGTTATCGATATTGGCAACAGTAATGTCGTTCTGGGGACATATGATGGAAAGAAACTTTACAGACATTGGCGTGTATCCACGGAACGACACAAAACCAGTGATGAATATGGTATGGAAATAAATAATATGTTTTTATACCATGGAATAAAGATGAGTGAAATACAGGCGGTTATAATATCGTCCGTTGTGCCACCGTTGGTGGTTCCAATGGAAAAAATGTGTGAGCGGTATTTCCATTTAAAGCCTATTATTGTGGGCCCCGGTATCAAGACAGGCATTCGTCTTAAATATGAAAATCCAAGGGATATAGGTGCCGACAGAATAGTAAATGTAGTTGGTGCCTATGAGCAATATGGGGGTCCGCTGATAGTCATCGATATAGGAACTGCTACTACCTTTGATGTGGTTGATGAAAATGGTGATTTCCTTGGTGGTGTTATTTCCACAGGACTGGGAACATCAGCAGAAGGGCTGTTCCAAAAGGCGGCAAAGCTGCCAAGAATTGAGCTGGTTACGCCTAAAAATATAATCTGCCGGAACACCATCAGTGGCATGCAGGCCGGTATTATTTTTGGTTTTGTTGGCCAGATCGATGAAATCGTACGCCGTATAAAGCTGGAGTATGGTAAGCCAATGAAGGTCATTGCTACAGGCGGATACGCCAAGATGATAGCCAGGGAATCAAAGACTATAGATGCGATAGATCATTTCCTTACCCTGACAGGACTCCGTGTCCTGTATGAAAGGAATCAATAAATGAAAATAGGAAAATTTGATTTCCCGGTGCCGGTGTTTTTAGCTCCTATGGCAGGTGTGACTGATACGCCATATCGTATTTTGGCCCGGGAGATGGGATGCCCGCTGGTTTATTCTGAAATGGTCAGCGATAAGGGGATTAATTATCGAAATGAGCATACTCTGAGAATGCTTTCCAGTGAGGAAAATGAAAGACCTATTGCCATGCAGTTGTTTGGGGCAGAGCCGGACAGTGTGGCCCGGGCGGCAGCATATATTGAGGAACTGAAATGTGCTGACATTATAGACTTTAATATGGGATGTCCGGCACCAAAGGTAGTCAAAAACCATGAGGGCTCAGCCTTGCTGCGCAATCCGGAAGGGGCTTTTAAGGTGCTCAAAGCCCTGGTAGGGGCTGTAAGCCTTCCGGTCACAGTAAAGATGCGCATTGGATGGGATGATGCACATATTAATGTGCTGGAAATGGCCAGGTTGGCTGAGGAAGCAGGGGTTCAGGCAGTAGCGGTTCATGGGCGTACCAGGGAACAGTTTTACAGTGGTCGGGCCAATTGGTCAATAATAGGTGATGTCAGAAAGCAGCTGCGAATTCCTGTAATTGCCAATGGGGATATCAGGAATGTGGATGATTTGATAAAAATCCGTGAAGTAACCGGTTGTGAGGCAGTGATGGTAGGGCGTGCTGCTCAGGGAAATCCCTGGATTTTTCGTCAGCTTACCCATTATCTGAAAACAGGGGAAAGACTTCCTGCCCCTACCATGGAAGAACGAAAAACAGTTATTTTACGCCATCTGGATATGCTGCTCCGGTTCAAGGGGGATTACATAGGGCCCAGGGAAATGCGAAAACATGCTACCTGGTATACCCGTGGCATAAAGGGAAATGCTGAGCTGCGGGTGCTGTTTAACAAGGCTGAAACCAGAGAGGATTTTATTAACATATTGAATAAGATGAAATAGTAATCTGATAAGTGTCAAACAGGAGGTTTATTATGGTTAAGGCAAGGAAAAAGGAAGAAAAGCAGGTTGCTGCATGGAATAAATATAGTGCTGCTGAGAAAAAAACTCTCCATAAGATTAATGAAGGCTACAAGGATTTTCTCAGCAAGTGTAAAACTGAACGGGAAAGTGTGGCTGAAGCCGTAAAGCTGGCTGAAAAAGCCGGCTATAAAAATTTGGAGACTGTAATCAGGAGCGGTAAACCGCTGTCAGTTGGGGATAAGGTTTATGCCGCGTGTATGGGCAAGGCCATTGCCATGTTTAACATCGGGACAGATTCTCTGGAAGATGGTATGGCAATATTAGGTGCCCATATTGATACCTGCCGTTTGGACCTAAAGCAGCATCCATTGTATGAAGAGGGTGGACTGGCCTATTTTGATACCCATTATTATGGGGGCATCAAGAAGTATCAGTGGGTAACCCTGCCATTGGCTCTTCACGGCGTGGTTGCCAAGCTGGATGGTACTGTCCAGGAAATCGTCATCGGCGAGGATGATAATGATCCGGTATTCTGTGTTACCGATCTTTTGATACATCTGTCACAGGAACAAATGGAGAAAAAGGCAAGCAAGGTTGTTACCGGTGAAAAGCTTGATATTTTGATAGGCAGCTATCCTCTGGAGGGTGAGGATAAAAATGCCGTAAAGTCAGGTATTTTAAAGCTGCTCAAGGATAAATACGGTCTTGAAGAGGATGATTTTATATCTGCCGAGCTTACCATGGTTCCTGCAGGCAGGGCAAGGGATTTGGGACTGGACAGGAGCATGGTATTGGCTTATGGTCATGATGACAGGGTTTGTGCATACACTTCCCTGGTGGCTATGCTTGAAACCAAGAAAGTAAAGCGCACAGCCTGCTGTCTTTTGGTGGATAAGGAGGAAATCGGTTCAGTGGGTGCTACAAGTATGCAGTCCCGCTTCTTTGAAAACACTGTGGCTGAATTGCTTCATGCCCTTGGAGGGTATGATGGGATTTCACTGCGCCGTTGTTTGGCCAATTCCTGGATGTTATCATCAGATGTTAGCTCGGCATATGATTCTCTGTATGCCTCTGCATTTGATAAAAATAATGTGGCTTATCCCGGTAAAGGTATGGTCTTTAATAAATTTACAGGCCGTGGGGGAAAATCCGGGTCTAATGATGCCAGTGCCGAGTACCTTGGTCGGATAAGAGGTATCATGAAGAAGCATGATGTGACTTTCCAAACCGCTGAATTGGGACGCGTAGACCTTGGTGGAGGCGGAACCATAGCATATATCATGGCACTGTACGGTATGAATGTTATTGACAGTGGTGTAGCTGTGCTCAGCATGCACGCTCCTTGGGAGGCTGTCAGCAAGGTGGATGTTTATGAAACGCTGAAAGGCTACAAGGCCTTCTTACAGGAAATCTGATTGCGGTTATTCATGTGGTAAAAACAGGGGGAGAAGCTCATGCGAATAAAATGGATATTGATTGTACTGACATTATTTTTGTCATGCTCACAGATTCCCCTTAATGCTCATGCGGATAAGGCTGCACCTATAAAATTGCGTGGGGTGGTGGAAGGCTTTTATGGCACTCCATGGACACATCAGGACCGTTTGGATATGCTGGCCTTTATGGCATCAAAGGGGATGAATGCGTATATATATGCTCCTAAGGATGATGAGTATCACCGTAAATACTGGCGCCAACCATATCCGGCTGAAAAATATGGGGAGATTGCAGAGCTCGTGGGTAAAGCGGCCGAATTACATATAGAATTTATTTTTGCAGTTTCACCCGGTAATGATATAGCATTTACCGGCCCTATGCAGCAGGCTGACCGTGTGACCATGCTTGATAAGATGGAAGCCATGTACAGGATAGGCATCCGCCGGTTTGCACTGTTTTTTGATGATATTCCTACTGCAGATGCCAAGGGGCAGGCGGCGTTTGTCAATTGGATCAACAAGGAATTTGTCCATGCCAAGGGAGACTGCAAGCCACTGATTTTGGTGCCTACAGAATATTATCTGCGCCAGATGGCACCGGAGGGCAAAGCATCCGACTATACTGCAGAACTGGCCAAGGGTATTGATAAGGATATTATGGTCCTTTATACAGGGGAGGAAGTATGCCCTGATGGTTTGACCAGAAAAACCATTGAAACTACAAATAAGCTGTATGGTAAGCCCTTGGGAATATGGTGGAATTATCCGGTTTCGGATTATCTGAAGGAAAAGCTGGCCTTAGGCCCGGTTTCAGATATGGATAGGTCCATCAATTCCAATGATATAGCAGCCTTCTTTATCAATCCCATGGAAAAACCTAAGCTGTCCCAAATTGCAATTGCCACAGGTGCAGATTATGCTTTGAATCCCGCCGATTATGATGAGGACAAGGCGTGGCACAAGGCCATCAAGGAGCAGTATGGGCCTTTGTCTGAAGAAATGGAACTGTTTGCCGTGCACTCCCAAAGGATGGAAAACAGCTGGGCGCATATTGGCAGACAGGATGCTCCTGAGTTGAGACTGTTATATAAAAAGCTCTGGGAAATAATGTCGGGGCAGGATAATTTTGTAAAAAGGGCCTTGCTGGACAAGCTGTTGGCTGAAAACCGTATCCGTGACAATGCCATACATACCCTGATGGGTGACTTGCCCCGGAAGAACTTGGATGAATGCCGGCTGCAGCTGGTGCAGTTACAGAAAATGACTGAGGCAGAAAGATATGCTTTACTGCTGTTAAAGGAGAAGAAAACTTCGGCTGAGAAGGATCCGATGTATAGATGCTTTAAGGACCTTAAAACGCAAATTGAGGCTGATGAAGCCTCTGTCAAAATATCCGAGGAGGCTACAGGAAAATTCCTCAGGGATTTTGATGAATGGTATTTGAAGCATATGGGAGATATAAACAAAGATGTTTGATAGAATTATTAAATTGTTTATAAAAAACAGTGAAGAGGTAAATGATCCTAAAGTGCGTACCAGCTATGGATATTTAAGCGGCGGTGCAGGCATAGTTATCAATGTACTTCTTTGCGGTGTAAAAATGCTTATAGGCTATTTAAGCGGTTCGATAGCTATCATAGGTGATGCCATACACAATCTTGCCGATGCAGGAGCATCTGTAATCACTATATTAGGGTATAAGCTGGCAGCCAGACCGGCTGATCGGGAGCATCCCTTTGGGCATGGCCGCATAGAATATATTGCAGGCTTTATTATTGCTGCAGCAATTTTAATTATCGGTGTTGAACTAATGCGGTCATCCATTGATAAGCTCATAAATCCTGTACCGATTGAGGCTACAGTGGATATTGCCCTGATTTTATCATTGTCCCTGCTGGTCCAGATGCTTTTGGGTTTTTTTAACCGTAGGCTGGGCAAGAAAATAGATTCACCGGCAATATTGGCTGCAGCTACAGACAGCTTAAGTGATTGTGTGGCAACCTTTGTTGTAATAATCTGTCTCCTGGTTAATTTGTTTATTGGAATGGATTTTGATGCAATGGCTGGTATAGTTGTGGCATTATTTATTATTCACAGTGGATGGGGCGCTGCACGGGATACCTTGCAGCCCTTGCTGGGAGAGCCGCCTGACCCTGAGTTTGTCAGAAAGATAACCCGTAAGGTTCTGGATGAAAAAACAATTATTGGAATTCACGATGTAATGGTACATAATTACGGTCCGGGACGCATTTTTGTTTCCATGCATGCAGAGGTCCCTGCGACCATGAGCCTGTTGGATGCACACAGTGTGGTGGACAAGCTGGAGCATGAGATAAGTGATGAATGCAATGTGTCCATTACTGTACATGTAGATCCTGTAGTGGAAAATAATCCTATCCAGAATGAAATCAAGAATAAGCTGCATCATATACTGGGTGCCATAGATCCGCTTATTACTTATCATGACTTTCATATAACAGCATCAGGATATCTTTGCTTTGATATCAGTGTACCCTACAACTGCGGGTTCTCTGATGAACGACTCAGTGAAATGATCAAAAGTGATGTGTTGAATGAATTTCCCGGTTGGCAGCTACGGTTGAAAATAGATAGATTGTGATGAAGGATAACAACGCCTTATGCGACAAAGCTACAGGTTATATAGGCAGGTCTTTTGATGCATAGGGAAAGGCAGCCTTGTAGCCGAAAAACTGAATGTAATTTTGCTAAAAAAGAAAAAAACAACAACTGTGCTGTAATCTGTTGACATGGTATAAGTAAAGTGATATTATGTCACTTGTGAAGCATTAGCTTCAGAATTTCATATTGATTGGAACAGGTGCCTATTACTTATATTAGTATGGCCTAACAAGATAAGCTGGTTAAATGCCAGCACGGTCCCGCCACTGTATTAGGGAGCGCATCACAATATGTCACTGGATTTTATCTGGGAAGGCGTGGTGCAGCAATGATCTGGAGTCAGGAGAACTGCCTGTTTAACAATCACCGTTTGACCTGCGAGTGATGGGGAAGGGGATTTTGGCATTCTTTTGTGTGCTGAATCCTGGCTGGGTTGTCAGGATTTTTTTTATGACAGGTATTACTGTCATAGGTGCATACATATTTGCTTATATCGTGTAAATATCCTTTCGTCACTTAGCGGAGTCTATGTTCGACGAAAGGTTTTTTCTTGCGGTTTCAGCGCTGCAGGAAAAACATTGCTCATACATTTCATTCTTTTGTTGCTTCGTGCAACGCTAGCTTTCGACAGGTGGAGCTGTTCGAAAGCTAGCTTTATTTTTTCCTGTTGCTATTGAATGCGAAGTTTCGGTAAGCTGTTGATACAATGGTATTATACCGGAATTGTCAAAATACATTTCAGTCAATTTTTATCCTGATAGATGGTGGTTTGAAGTCCCAAACATAAAGGATATGTACAATGTTTGCCAAGGGAGTCAGTCCGATGAGGTAGAGGCAGGTTCAACTTTGTGGGAATAGTTAGATGAATACTTCTATAACTTTAAGTTATAATTATATAAAATAATAACAAAATCATAGAATTTATTATTATTGTTACCTACTGCCAATTTTTGCCTTGACATTTGTTTTCTGGATTGATTTAATATAGAAGTTGCTTATGTTTGGGAATATTTTGCATTTATGGAAATAGGGGGAGATTATCTAATGGACACAGCAATAATATTTGTTGCGCTGGTTGGTCTTATGTTTATGGCATATCGTGGTGCATCAATTATTTTGGTAGCTCCATTGTTTGCTGTCGTTGCTGCTTTGGGAAGTGAATATGCGGTTTTGCCTGTTTTCAGTGAGCTCTATATGACTAAGGCAGCTGAGTATATCAAAAATTATTACCCAATATTTTTATTTGGTGCTATATTTGCCCGTCTCATGGAAAAAGGCGGGATGGCAGCCTCGGTTGCAGGGAAGATTATTGATATTTTAGGTGAAAAACGCGCTGTTCTGGCCGTACTTTTGGGTTGTGGTGCGTTGACCTATGGTGGTCTAAGTGTATTTGTCGTGGCCTTTGTCATGTATCCTTTTGGCGCTGTGGTGTTTAAAAAGGCAGATATTCCGAAAAGGCTCCTGCCGGCGGCACTGTGGATGGGTATCTTTTCCTTCGCAATGGTTGCACTTCCTGGCACACCACAGATCCAGAATATTATTCCTTCCTCATATTTTGGGACTTCGACCTGGTCTGGTATCGGTATCGGTATTTTCGCTTCCCTGATATTTTTGGTTATGGGCTGGGGTTGGATCTCCTTTAGGGCCAATAGGCTGAAATCACAGGGGGAGGGCTATGGCCGTCATATAGAATTCGGTCAAAGGCGCCATAAACTGCCGGCACCGGATTGGAAAATCTCCTGTATTCCATTGGTGATGGTTATAGTCTTGAATGTAATATTATCAAATCCTTTTGGTTGGGATTGGGGTTTTCATTGGGATCAGAATTCCTTGGATTCTTTCGGCAATTTGCATATTTCCTTGCTGGCCCAGTCGGTAGCAAAGATTTCGGCAGGCTGGTCCATCAGTATTTCACTTATTCTCAGCAGTATAGTTGCTGCTGTTATTGCCAGACGCCATTTGCGCTTGCAGGATGGCATGCTGCCAACCATTAATGGCTCAGCCATATCTTCCTGCAGTGCCGTACTGAATGTTGCTTCAGGCTATGCTTTTGGGTGTGTTGTTGTCAGCCTTGGTGGATTTGCTGTGGTCAAGGAATTGCTCCTCAACTTGGATTTTGGAGGGGGCCCTCTTTTCTCAGCAGTTCTTACCACTAATGTAATGTGTGGCTTTACGGGGTCAGCTTCAGGTGGTCTTACTATTGCCTTGTCAATGCTGGGTGAGCAATGGGCTCAGATGGCAATAGCTGCAGGGATTCCTTTGGAGGTGCTGCATCGTATCGTTGCAATTTCCTCTATAGGTATAGATCCTGTGCCACATTGCGGTGCATTGGTCACCCTGTTGGCAATATGCGGACTTAGTCATAAGGATTCATATGCTGATATAGCTGTTTTGATGGGAATGAAGTTTTTGGTGCCATTTCTGTGTGTTATTTTCTATATGGTTACAGGTATTGCATAAGAGGATTTTATACAATATACTGATTATCGGTACTAATTAAATTTGTGACAGCAATTGGTGATGTTGCTTTGCTGTCACAGAAGCATATCTGTAAAAACAATGAGGATTATAGTGAATGGTCCGATAATAGCTTTGATTCAGATATGAAGCCCGGTCATCTTTTTGACCCAGACTTTATTCTGAAAAAAAACGGCATTCGGGGACAGCGCTTTTTGTGATGACGGTGTTATTGCAAATTTTAGCCTTTCTGTGTTTACAGAAGGGCTTTTTATGTAAGAAATAAAAAAGGTTAAGTCATAAAATTGTCAACGGTTATTTTAAGGAGGAAAATTATGGAAACAATAATGTCAGGTATTGATTTTTTTCAAAAGGGTGGCCCTGTAATGTATGTGCTGCTTTTATGTTCGGTGTTTGTTGTATCCATTGCCATAGAGCGTTGGATGTATTTTGGGACTGCAGATGCCGGAAGAAATTTTGCCATTCGTTTCGCCGAGCTTATGAGTAACGGAGAAACCGGAGAGGCTGCTGATTTTGCAGGGAAAACAAAGGGCGCATTGCCATCTTTGCTGGCTAAGGGCATGTCCTTTTCCGGTGACGAGTCCGTTTCCCTGACTACCTTTTTTGAGGTACAGTCAGGAATAGCTCTTACCCGTTTCCGCAAACGCCTGTATTATTTAAATGTCATTGTTACCATGGCACCTCTTTTGGGGCTATTGGGAACGATAAGCGGCATGATTTCTGCCTTCAGTATATTTAACCTGGAGTCCGGGCAGGCCATGGCCATTACCGGTGGTGTTGGGGAGGCCTTGATTGCTACGGCAATGGGCCTGTGCACTGCTATAATTGCCTTGGCAGTGCACGCTTATTTTACCCAGCGTATTGACAGTATAGTTTCTGATATGGAGCAGTGTTTCTCCTTGGCTGAGGGAATGGCAGAGGAGCGTGAATAATAATGCGCATAAAGGATCGTCACGGTTTTGATAAGCCGGAAGTAATGATTATTCCTATGATTGATATCATGTTTTTTTTGCTGGTTTTTTTCATGCTAAGCACTTTATATATGGTAAATATAAAAACCGTTCCTGTTAATATGCCGAAGGCCCAGAGCGCAGAGACTCAGATGAGTGTTACATACCTGGTTACCATGAAGGGAGACGGGTCTTTGTGGCTTGAGGATAAGCTGATAAGTGAAAAGGAGCTTTTGGCCAATGCCAAGGCTGAAAATGCGAAAAATCCACGGTTTGCAATTGTAGTCAGGGCAGATCAGAATTTGGATTATGGTATGGTAATCGGCCTTTTGGATAAATTTAAGGCTGCTGGAATTACTAAATTCGGTTTGGCTGCCGATTCTGGGGGAAATTGATATGATACCGGATAAGAAGCGTGAATATAGGGCCTGGTGCATTTCCTTGGGTATACATGTGGTGTTGTTTATTCTGGTGTCCTTTACCGGGCTGTTTGCAATAGCAGCCACGAAGGAGGATAAGCCGGTGGATGTTACCCTGTATGATGCGGATGCAGGGAAGTCTGCAGGTGCTTCAGGCGCCGGATCGTCAGCGTCAGCGGCTCCACCGCCACCAGCTCCGCCTTCTATTGATGATGTTGTTATCAAGAAAAAGCAAACTGAAAAGCTTCCTGAAATTGAGGAAAAGTTTACTAAAGAGCCGGAAAAACAAGAAGAATTCAAAAAGGAGCATAATGCTCCGGTGGCTGTCAATCCGGTGTTTGCTGTGGGTGCCACCGGGAATGGTCTGGGGCCTGGTATTTTTGCCGGCACTGGTTCCGGAGATGGTGTCGGAAATAATGGAAATGGTACCGGAAATGGCAGTGGCGATGGTAATGGTAACGGTAACGGATCGGGGAATGGCTCTGGCGATGGTAATGGCAACGGAATACGACCTGCTATTGCTCCAGAGCTGATTTCAGCACCTGAGCCTGTATATCCGGAAAGCTTGAGAAAGAAGAATATACATGGTAAGGTTATTGTGCGGATTACAGTAGGTACTTCCGGTGGCGTGGAGAGTGCAGAAGTCATCAGCTCTTCAGGATATGGTGAAATGGACCAGGCTGCCCTTGATGCTGCCTGGGGGTACAGATATACAACGGCCTATAATGAACATGGCGAGGCTGTTTCCTTTAGGAAAAGAGTAAAAATAACTTTCAAATTAAGGTAAGCTGCGTTATTTAATAATATGCTCCTCCACCTGGCAGGCGGGGGAGTATATTATTAAACGCGGGATTTAACAGACATTCATTTACGGTGAATATACTGTAATTGATTGTGTCATAAGGAGTAGGCAATGATTACAATTGAAGGTCTGGTTAAAGAGTTTAGGGTAAAAAACAGGGATAAAAAGTATATAATCAAAAAAGCAGTTGATAATCTATCCTTGCAGGTATCCAAGGGAGAAATTTTCGGTCTGCTGGGACCTAATGGGGCAGGGAAAACAACCACCATCCGTATGATGACCATGGAAATGCAACCAACATCAGGTAAAATCTTGTATGCAGGCAGGACCTCTGAGGCGGATGCCCTCGCCATCAAGGAAATGATAGGAGTTGTTCCTCAAAATATAAACTTTGATAATGATCTGACTGTAGGGGAAAATATGGAGCTTCATGCCCGTCTGCATCACATGCCGAAAAACCAGCGCAAACAACGGATAGCGGATATGCTGGATTTTGTTGAATTATCCAATACTGTCAATCTTATGCCCCGGACACTGTCGGGAGGCATGAAGCGACGCTTGCTGATAGCTAGGGCCCTGATCCATAATCCAAGCATTTTATTTATGGATGAGCCGACGGTGGCTCTGGATCCCCAGGTGCGCAGAAAAATCTGGGATTTGATCAGGAGCTTGGCTGCTAATGGTACCACGGTTATATTAACCACTCATTACATTGAAGAGGCAGAGGCTCTGTGTGACAGGGTAGCTATTGTCAATGAGGGCAGGCTCATAGCTCTGGATACTCCTGAGGCTTTTTGTCAGCGTATGGGGAAAATAGCTGTTGAATGGGATTCTCCTGAGGGGAGACAGTACAGATTTTTTGATACTCGTAAGGAAGCGGCTGTTTTTGCAGGAGAGCTGGAGCATTCAGCACACATACGGCGGTCCAATCTTGAGGATGCCTTTATTGAACTCACTGACAGGGAGGAGGGGATGTGATGGTTTCAGATATAGTTACTGTATTTTGGCGTGACTGGATAGTTCTTAAGCGAAGACTGCCCAAATTTATATTGAGCCGTATGGTGGCACCAATGTTATACCTGGTTGCCTTTGGCTGGGGACTTGGGCGGAATATTCAGATTGGCTCCGGTTCCTATATTGATTTTCTGGTGCCGGGCATTATGGCGTTGAATTCCATGAATATAAGCTATAACAGCCTGACTCCCCTTTGCACTGAAAGGATATATCATAAAAGCATAGGTGAGTATATAATTGCCCCAATGCGCCCGGTAGCCTTTATCATCGGCAAGATTATGGCTGCTGTCCTCAGGGGCCTGATTTCCTCGGGAATTATACTGCTGTTGGCCTTCGCCTTTGGTGCCAGGATGAATATCACTGTGACATATATCGGAGTTTTAATACTGAACTGCATCATCTTTGCCGAGGTGGGTTTTTTTGCAGCTCTGTCCATGGACAGCTATGAGGAACTGTCACAGGTAAATACATATATCTTACTTCCCATGTCATTTTTGTGTGGTACATTTTTTACAACCTCAGCATTACCGGATTTTATCAGGATAATTGTGGAGCTGCTTCCTCTTACCCATACCAGTTACCTGCTGCGTGGCATAGCTGTTCAGAGCCCTGTTGCCTGGGAATCTGTTGCAGTGCTGCTCCTTTATGCTATAATAGGGTTCATATTAGGCAGAAAAGCATATAATAATCAGTTGAAATAGAAGGTACAAGATGTTAAGGCGATTATTCAGGCATAGCAGCAATGAAGGTAATGACTGTACTAAATTGTGCTGCACAAAAATTGAACATTTTACTGTTAAAACCAGGTCCATGACCATTTTTGAAGATGTGAACCTTCATCTCCACTGCGGTGAGCTGATGGCAATTATCGGACCAAATGGTGCAGGAAAAAGCACTTTGTTGAGGGCTATCATAGGTGAAGTGAAGCATACCGGTACCCTCAAATATGTTGATGCCAAGGGGCAGCATACAGGAAAGCCTGTGATAGGATATGTTCCGCAATTCCTTAAATTTGATGTGAGTGCTCCTGTTACTGTATTGGATTTGTTTTCAGCCTGCTTGTCCAACCGGCCCGTGTGGCTCTTTCCTTCCAATGTAAGGCAGCAGGTCATTGATACCCTGAAACGGGTGAAGGCTGAAAGCCTGATAGACCGCAGGCTGGGTGCCCTGTCCGGCGGGGAACTGCAAAGGGTGCTGTTGGCACTGGCCTTGAATCCTATGCCTGATATACTGCTTTTGGATGAACCTGTATCAGGTGTAGACAAAAATGGTTTGGAAATATTCTATAATATCCTGGAGGATTTGCAGAATAGTGAGGATATGGCGATAATACTGGTTTCACATGACCTGGATATGGTTGCCCGCCATGCGGATAGGGTGGTTTTGATGGACAAGGGAGTCATATGCACCGGTACACCGCAGGAGGTCTTTTCTGACAAACGTACCAGAAAGATATTTGGAATGCTGACAAATAATGGGGTTAATTATGGTTCAACCGGGTTTGTATGGGTTGAACACAAGAAAAGCAATGCTAAGTGTAATTGTCCGGCATGCTCCGGTAAGGAGGGTGAAAAATAATGGATTATATTTATGGCCTTCTTGATGTGATCTTGCCGGTGGATTGGCTTCAGTTTGATTTTATGAAAAATGCTTTTCTGGCAGTTTTATTGATTACTCCACTGTTTGGGTTATTAAGTACCATGGTGGTCTCCAACCGCATGGCCTTTTTTTCCGATTCATTGGGGCATGGGGCTTTTACCGGCCTGGCCATAGGTGCTATTGTGGGATTTTTCTCCCCGGTGGAGTCCTTGGTGCTTTTTTCGGTGTTTTTTGCATTGGTTATTACACTTATTAAAAACTATACTTCAGCATCCACGGATACCGTTATTGGAGTTTTTTCCTCTACCGGCATAGCTATTGGCCTGATGATCATGTCATATGGTGGGGGCTTTAATAAATTTTCCGGTTATCTTATAGGCGATATCTTAAGCATCACGCCTGATGATATAGCTGCACTTTTGATTGTACTGGTATCAGTAGTGGTGGTATGGGGACTTATGTTTAATAAGCTTCTGATTCTGAGCCTGAATTCGCCCTTTGCCAAGAGCCGTGGCGGCAATGTAATCATTACGGAAAGTATTTTTGCCGTAATGGTGGCGGTCGTTGTGGCAATAAGCATCCAGTGGGTAGGACTGTTAATCATCAATTCATTATTGGTCCTTCCGGCAGCAGCTGCCAGAAATATATCAAACAGTGTTAAGCAGTATCATTTGTTTTCTGTAGGCAGTGCAATGCTTGCAGGGATATCCGGCCTTATTCTGGCTTATCGGTATAATATGGCTGCAGGGGCTACCATCGTCGTAATAGCGGCTTTGATATTTTTTGTTACCATGATATTGAAGTCCCGTTTTGTTCGATAATAAAGCTCTTTTTCTTGCGGATTTTATTATGGAATGGTATAATAACCCTCGTGGAAAATTATCTTCCCATGGAAATTAAGCGCTCGTAGTCCAGTGGATAGGACGTTAGCCTCCGGAGCTGAAAGCGTGGGTTCGACTCCCGCCGAGCGCACCAGAGATCAATCAAGGTTTCACGGTTTATGCCGTGAGACCTTTTTTTGTGCAGTGTATATAGTTGGCTGCCATTGCTTACAGGGGGGATAGCTTCAACTTAGCTGAAATGCTGGCAGTGGGGAGCGGTTCTTATTCGTTATAACGAGCTTTAAGATGTCCCCTTCCTCTTTAGGTGGGGGAAAACAAACTACAACAGCTGGCGAGCATATCTCCCAGCTCGTTGAAACGCTAATTGGAAGATTTTTCTTCTAAAGAAGAAAAATTTGAACAATGGC
>NZ_JAILFV010000122.1 GCF_024697385.1 Anaerovibrio sp. | reverse complement strand
GGATGAGGTCAATGAAGGGACCGTAATTATACGGTCACATGGTGTTGGACCTTCGGTATATAAGCGTGTTGAGGACCTTGGACTCAATATGGTGGATGCGACCTGTCCCCATGTAAGAAAGGCACAGATGTCAGCTAAAATGCTGTCGGATGAAGGCTACCAGGTAGTTATTATCGGCGAGAAATGTCATCCGGAGGTACGAAGTATTCTCGAATGGGCCGGTGAGGATGCCGTATCCATTGAGACCGAAGCAGAGGCTGATTCCCTTCAAAGATTTGGTAAACTGGGAATTGTGGCTCAGACGACATTTTCAGGAGAAAAGTTCAAGAAAATTGTGGCAAGGCTTCTGGAAAAATCAGCAGATTTGAAAATACTGTGTACAATATGCACTGCTACTGACCAGCGTCAGGGAGCTGCGGTAAAGCTGGCTTCCCAGGTGGATATGATGATTGTCATAGGTGGCAAGAACAGTGCTAATACTACAAGGCTGGCGCAGCTTTGCAGTGAAAAATGTAAAACTTACCATGTCGAAACAGCAGATGAGCTATGTGACGATTGGTTTGATAAAATTAAAAAAATTGGTATCACAGCTGGGGCATCTACTCCGGACTGGATTATCAAGGAGGTTTATAAAAAGTGTCAGAAGAAATGAATTCAATGGAAGCTTGGTTAGCAAAAGAAGATTCTATGAAGGAGATACATGAGCGCGATTTAGTGGAAGCTGTTGTTGTAGCTGTTAATGACAATGAAGCAATCGTAAACATACAGGGCAATAAGAATGATGTTCCTATTTCCAAGTTTGAGCTTGCTGAGCCAGCACCTGAATCTGCCAAGGATGTTGTCAAGGTTGATGACGTCATTGAGGTTCTTGTTGTTGCCAAGGGTGGAGAGAACGGCTTGACTGTTTCCAAGGTTAAGGCTGATCGCCTTGCTTCCTGGAAGGAGCTTGACGGTGTAGTTGAAAAGGGTGAGCCTATTGAGGCTGAAATTACCCAGGTAGTTAAGGGTGGCCTCGTTGCCCGCGCTTTGGGTGTAAGGGCTTTCATTCCTGCATCCCAGATTGAGCTTAATTTTGTAAAGGATCTCTCCAAGTATGTAGGTCAGACTGTAAAGGTCCTGCCTATCGAGCTGGATCCTTCCAAGCAGCGTCTTGTATTGTCCCGTCGCCAGCTGCTCGAGACTGAGCTTAAGTCCTGGTTGGAGAACATCAAGGAAGGCGATGTTGTAAAGGGTACTGTTAAGCGCCTGGTATCTTACGGTGCATTCATTGATATCGGCGGTATTGACGGACTGGTTCACATTTCAGATTTCTCCTGGGAACGCGTCAAGAATCCTTCAGATGTTCTTGAGGAAGGCCAGGAAATTGATGTTAAGATCAAGAGCATTGCTGAAAGTGAAGATGGCAAGCTCCGTATTTCCCTCAGTGTAAAGGACACCATGCCTGATCCATGGGTTGTTAAGGCTGAAAAGTACAATGCTGGTGACATCATTTCCGGTGAAATTGTTGGCCTTAAGGCATTTGGTGCATTCATGCGCATTGAGCAGGGCCTTGATGGACTTATCCCAATGGGTGAGTTGGCTGACAGACGCATCAAGAGTGCTGATGAGGTCGTAGCCATTGGCGATCAGGTGACTGTCAAGATCCTGAATGTGGATATTGAGAGAAAGCGTATTTCTCTCAGCATGAAACAGGCAAATGAGTCTGAATCCGGCGACAACAATGAGGATGCTGAGTAATTGACGGATATTAATTCGTAATTGTATATGTAATTCCATGGGGAGTGATGTTTTCATCACTCCCCATTTACGGTCTTATTTCAAAACAGGAGGATTTATGGGCTACGGTAAGATATTATCTGTTCAGCCGGACAGTCTGGCTGAGGAGCTTGAGCTTGTACCTGGTGACAAAATCATAGAAGTTAACGGCATTAAGCTCCGTGATATTATTGACCTTAGCTTTGCCTTTGCTGACGAAGAAATAGAGATGCTGGTGGAGCATGGAGATGGGCAGCAGGAGGTCCTGGCCTTTGATAAGGATTATGATGAGGAGCTGGGAGTGGAATTCGAGTCTGCCGTTTTTGACGGTATCCGCCGCTGTGCAAATAACTGTTATTTCTGCTTTGTGGATCAGGTGGCACCCCATATGCGTGATAGTCTGAACATCAAGGATGACGATTACAGAATGTCCTTTTTATATGGGAATTTTATTACCATGACCAATATGGTGGAAAATGATTTTAAGCGTATAGAGCAGTATCATTTATCACCATTGTTCATTTCGGTACAATGCACCAATCCTGAACTAAGATGCCAGATGCTGAGATGCAAGTCAGCTGACAGACTGGCTGCCCAGCTGGACAGACTGGCCAAGGCTGATGTGGAATACCACACCCAGATAGTTTTGTGCCGGGGGATTAACGATGGTCAGGAGCTGGACCGGTCCATAAGAGATATTTTATCCAGAAAGCCCCACGCTCTTTCCATGGCTATAGTACCTGTAGGACTGACAAGATTTCGTCAGGATTGCTACCCGCTGGAGAGCTTTGATAGGGAAAGTGCTGCCCAGGTGATAGAGCAGGTTGAAAGCTTTCAGAAGAAGGAGCGGGAGCTGACAGGACGGACTTTTATATATTTGGGTGATGAATTTTATTTTTTGGCAGGAAAAGAGGTTCCGCCTGCTGAAGTTTATGATGGATTTCCTCAGCTTGACAATGGAATAGGTTTGGCCAGGAATTTTATTGAGGAATTTTCGGCTGCAACCAGTGAGGCTCATACCCAGTCCGGCGAGGGCTATACTGAAAAAATGCGTTTGGCTGTTCTCACAGGAACAGCAATAGCACCCCTGTTCCGCAAGCTGGCAGATGAGCTGCCAGTGGTTAATTTGGAGGTAGAGGTAGTCCCGGTGCCAAACAATCATTTTGGTACCAGTGTAAATGTGTCAGGGCTTCTTACGGCCCGGGACATGAAAAGTGCTTTGGGTAATACAGAGAAGGATTATGATGGCATATTGATTCCCGAATCATGTCTGAGAACAGGGGATAATGTCTTTTTGGATGATGTTTCCCTGCAGGAGTTTTGTGGCTGGTTTAGCGGCCGTGTTGAAACTGTCAGTGGTGGAGAGGATTTTTACAGGGCCTTGACAGATTTTTCAAATTATCAGGGTGTGGATGGCCAGGAAGCTGTATACATGTGGCAGAGTAATGCAGCATATACTAAGAGAGGAGGCTATGACAATGAGTAAACCTATCGTTGCCATAGTAGGTCGCCCTAATGTGGGCAAGTCAACTTTATTTAATCAGATTGGAAAACGGCGGGTATCCATAGTGGATGATATGCCTGGGGTTACCCGAGACCGTATATATATGGATGCAGAATGGCTCAACCATACTTTTACCATGATTGATACAGGTGGTATTGAATTTGATGAAAGCGACCAGATATTGCGTTCCATGCGTTATCAGGCCAAGCTGGCCATGGAGGAGGCTGATGTTATTGTATTTGTCGTGGACGGCAGGTCCGGACTGACATCAGCAGATGAAGAAGTGGGGCATATGCTTCGGGCGGCAAAAAAAACTGTTATTTTAGCAGTGAACAAGGTTGACAGTCAACAGCTGGAATCAAATATTTATGAGTTTTATAATCTGGGACTGGGTGATCCCCTTGGGATTTCGGCATCCAATGCCCTGGGACTTGGTGATTTGCTTGACGCTGTGGTTGAAGCCTTTCCGGAAAAGGACGGCGAGGAAAAGGAAGCCGATGAAATCAGCATAGCGGTTATTGGCCGCCCTAATGTGGGAAAATCCTCCATAGTTAATGCTCTCATCGGTGAAGAAAGGGTAATTGTAAGTGATGTTGCCGGCACCACCAGAGATGCCATTGATACTCATTTTAAGGCCGATGACATCAAGTTTATGCTCATTGATACTGCCGGAATGCGCCGCAAGGGAAAGATAGACGAGGCAGTGGAACGGTACAGTGTGCTGAGATCACTTAGGGCTGTGGACCGTGCTGATGTGGTGCTGATGGTTATCGATGCCTTTGAGGGAATTACTGAGCAGGACAAGAAGATTGCAGGATACGCCCATGAGTCCGGCAAGGGTGTAATCATAGTTGTCAATAAATGGGATATTTATCCCGATAAGGATGATAAATCAACGCTGCGTTTTACTGAGGATCTTCGCGATGAGTTGGGATTCCTGCAGTATGCACCTATATTATATACCTCTGCCCTTACCCATCAGCGTATTTCCCGTATTACCGAGCTGGTTAAATATGTAGCCGATCAGCAGTCCATGCGCATTCAGACCAGCGTGCTCAATGAGCTGATAAGGGATGCGGTATCTGTAAATCCACCACCATCACATCGCGGTAAGCAGCTGAAGATTTACTTTATGACCCAGGCAGATATCAAGCCACCAAGATTTATCGTTTTTGTGAATGATCCTGAGCTGATGCACTTTTCATATCTTCGTTTTATTGAAAACCGCCTGCGGGAGAGCTTTGGCTTTGAAGGTACACCATTGAAGCTGATAGTTCGTGGAAGAAAGGAAGAGGATGATATCTGATGACTGAAATGATAATATCCTGTCTCATAAGCTATATTATTGGTTCAATTCCCAATGGCCTGATATTGGGAAAAGCTGTCTGGGGGGTAGACCTAAGGGAGCATGGCAGTAAAAATATTGGGGCAACAAATGCCTGGCGGACTATTGGCCGGGCAGCCGGTATCAGTATTTTTGCCCTGGATCTTCTAAAGGGTGTGATAGGGGCAGCCATGGGACTGTACGCAGTTGCTACTCCGTTGGCAGGTGTCCTCTGTGGCATTCTTGTGGTAGTAGGGCATTCATGGTCAATGTTCCTGGGCTTCAAGGGTGGGAAAAGTGTTGCCACTGGTCTTGGTGTATTGGTGATGCTCATGCCACAGATTGCGGGAATCGTATTTTTGGTATGGCTGGCTATCGTTTTTGTTACAAGATATGTTTCACTGGGCTCTATCATAGGAGCAGCCTTTGTTCCTGTTTTGGCCTATATATTTTCTCAGCCTGTGGAATATCTCGTTTTTGGACTGTTGGCCGCAGTGTTTATAATATACCGTCATAAGGCCAATATAAGCCGTTTGATGAATGGTACCGAAAGTAAAATAAAAGCAGCAAAATAAATTTGAGTCAGATGAGACTGAAATTCGTTGGTAATATTAGTGACCATCGGATTTTAGTCTCATTTTATACAGTGCAGTTAAAAAATCATTAACTTTTTTGTTAATATGGTGCATGAATGTATTTTCCTCAAATACTATTGTCAATATTTCATATATAGTGGTATAATATCTATTGTATGTAGAAAAATATCCACTTATGGTGTACGGAGGCTGTAATATGACAACAAAAGAAAAAAGCGGATTTTTCCTGGTTAGAGAAGAAATTTTACCAGAAGCAATAAAAAAGACAATTCGGGTCAAGGAAATGTTAAAGCGCGGAGATGCGCGTACCATCAATGAAGCCGTGGAAAAAATGGAACTCAGCCGCAGTGCTTATTACAAGTATAAGGATTATGTATTTCCTTTCTATGAGGCCAGTCAGAATAAGATTGTAACTTTGACTTTCCTGTTGGAGCATAAAAAGGGTGTGCTTTCCAGTGTGCTCAATACAATTTCCAACGATTCAGGCAGCGTGCTTACCATCAATCAGGGCATTCCTCTTCAGGGCGTTGCCAATGCTACTGTTTCAATAGAAACAGTAAATCTTTCTGTAGATCTTGAAGCCCTGCTGGACAAGCTCCGTATGGTTGACGGAGTGAAGCGTTTAGAGGTACTTGGGCAGGCCCAGGCCTGAAGGGAGTAGCTGATACTTTATGAGTAACAGAATTATGATTGGAATATTGGGCTCAGGAACTGTAGGGTCCGGTGTTGTTGAGGTGCTTAAATCCAATTTTGCCGATATTTCTAAGCGTATAGGCCGTGAAATTTCCATTAAGGCAGTCCTGGTCAGGGATATTACCAAAAAGCGTAAAAATCTGGAGGACATCAATCTGACAGATAATCCTGATGATATTCTCAATGATGGGGATATCAGTATTATAGTTGAATTGATGGGAGGGCTTCACCCTTCCCTGGAATATATGCTAAGAGCCATGGAGGCCGGCAAACATGTCATTACCGCTAACAAGGATGTGGTAGCCCAGTTTGGGGAGCAGCTGTTTTCAAAGGCTGAGGAGCATGATGTTGATTTTATGTTCGAGGCCAGTGTAGGTGGCGGAATCCCGATTATTACACCCCTGAAGGAATGCCTGGCGGCCAATAAAATCAGTCTTATTATGGGCATAGTTAATGGTACTACCAACTATATGCTCACAAAAATGACCGAGGACGGCTGTGATTATGATGAGGTACTGAAGGAAGCTCAGGCCAAGGGATATGCTGAGGCAAATCCTGCAGCTGATGTGGAAGGTTTGGATGCTGCCCGCAAGGCAGCTATTTTGGGGTCTATCGCCTTTAATACCAGAATAAAGCTGGATGATGTATCTGTGGAAGGAATAACCTCAATAAAGGCCGCAGATATTGCCTATGCCAAGGAATTGGGCTATGTGGTGAAGCTGTTGGCTATTGCCAGGGATTATGGCGACAAGGGTGTTAATGTCCGTGTTCATCCTGTATTTTTACCATCAAGCCATCCTCTGTCAAATGTAAAGGATGTCTTCAATGCTATATTCATTAGGGGTAATGCTATTGGTGACGCCATGTTTTACGGGAGGGGTGCCGGTGCATTGCCAACTGCATCTGCTGTGGTAGCAGATATTATTGCCGTGGCCCGTAATATAGTATCCGGAAACAAGGCTGTCATAGGCTGTACCTGCTACAACAAGCGGCCTTTATGTGCGTTGGCTGATACGGAATCATCGTATTACATACGGTTGTGGGTTGATGATGAGCCTGGAGTTCTTGGCTCTATTGCCACAGCCTTTGGTAAGAGTGATGTCAGCCTCAAATCAGTTATTCAGACCCGTATGGTGGATGACCATGCAGAAATTGTGGCTGTCACCCATGTAGTGCAGCACAGGAAGGTGGAGACCGCAGCTGAGCTTTTGAGAAATCTCCCTGTTGTTGTGAAAATTTGCAACATTATTCGGGTTGAAGAATAGTATGGTGGGGGAGCGATAGGCTTGGAAGCAAAAAAAGTTAAAATCAGGGTTCCGGGGACATCAGCAAACCTTGGAGCCGGGTTCGATACGTTGGGAATATCCTGTTCCTGTTATAATGAACTTGAGTTGGAGCTATATAAAAATTCCGATTTTCAGATTGAGGTATATGGAGAGGGTGCAGGGATAATTCCCCAGACCAGCCAGAATATTGTATATAAATCAATTTTGCAGGTGCTGGAAAAGGTAGGGGCAGCTGATACCTACAAAGGTGCCCACATAGTAATGCACAACAGTGTTCCTTTGTCCCGTGGACTGGGAAGCAGTGCGGCAGCGATTGTTGGTGGATTAAAGGCAGCAAACGAGGCCCTTGGGGCTCCTTTGTCCCAGCAGGACTTGTTGCAGCTGGCCACAGATATTGAGGGCCATCCGGATAATGTGGCACCGGCTCTTTTCGGCGGTATGACCATAAGTGTGGTCAGGGATGGTTGCCCTAAAACCTTCTGTTTTATGCCACGGCTTAATTTCAAGATGGTGGTGGCTGTACCGGATTTTTACCTTCCGACCAAGGCGGCCCGCGAGGTTTTACCGGATATGGTAAGCCGGGCTGATGCCATTACCAATATAGGGAGTACGGCCATGCTGATAGCAACACTGATGAAGGGCAGTCCTAAATTTTTGGCTGAATCCTTTGAGGACAGGCTCCATCAGCAGTACCGGGCAGAGCTTATTCCAGGCATGAGGGATGTCTTTGCGGCAGCAAAGGAGGCTGGTGCTATGGGAGCTTTCCTGAGCGGTGCCGGACCTTGTCTGATAGCCATTACTTCGGGCAATGAAGATAAGGTGGGAAAGGCCATGCAGCAGGCGTTTTCCGGGCATGAAGTCAACTCGTCATACATGGTGCTGTCCGTTGACAGGGATGGTGCTACTTTGCTGGATGACTAGTGGTATATGCCGTAATTGCAATATTTTGAAATTGTATATTTTAATCATGATTTTGGCCGAGGGACTGGACACACAGTCCCTTTTCTGTTATGGTCAGTTTTGTAGTGGAGACTACAGGGATGGATATAGGAATGTGGTTTTTGTGAGGTGAAACAATGTTAGAGAAGGACTTTGCCCAGCAGGTTATTGATGCCGGTGGGCGCTTATATATAGTTGGTGGCTGGGTAAGGGACCGTTTGATGGGTAAGGTACCCCATGATAAGGATTTTGTGGTGGTGGGACTTTCCAAGGAGAAGTTCGTAACTGTTTTCACCGATGCAAAGCTGATAGGAAAATCTTTTCCTGTGTTTTTAATGGAAATCGATGGGGTGAAATGCGAAGTGGCCTTTGCCCGGAAGGAACATAAGGCCGGTAAGGGCTATAAAGGCTTTGATGTGGAATATTGTGATATCTCCATTGAGGAGGATCTGTTCAGGCGGGATACCACGGTCAACAGTATAGCAATGGATGTGGCTACAGGGAATATCATTGATCCCTACGGGGGGCAACAGGACATTAAAGCAATGCTTCTGCGTCCGGTATCTGAGCATTTTGGAGAGGATCCGGTCCGGGCTCTTCGTGCGGCCAGACAGGCTGCACAGATGGATTTTTCAGTATCCGAGGATCTTTTGGCTGCAATGAGGCAATGTCGTGAGGAAATTGTGGATGAGCCGGCAGAAAGGGTATTTTCAGAGCTGAAAAAGGTCCTGGAAACAAAAAAGCCATCTATTTTTTTCCAGCTGCTTAGAAAAGCCGGCCTGTTGGAAGTGCTTTTCCCGGAAATCAATGCTTTGATAGGCAAAACTCAGCCGGTGGATTTTCACCCGGAGGGGGATGCCTATAATCATACAATGGAAATAATCGACAGGATTGCAGATGGAACAACCAATGTTGTACCGGTTTTTGCCGGTTTGGTTCATGACATAGGCAAGGGAACAACTCCGATGGATATGCTGCCACATCATTACGATCATGAAAAAAGGGGACTGGAGGTGATGGACCGGTGGAACAAAAGGATGCGCCTGCCCAAGGTATGGGTTCAGGCAGCAAAAATGGTTATCAGTCATCATATGCGGGCCCCTTTAATGAGAAAACCGGGAAAGATTACTGAGCTGGTTTTGTTCCTGCATGATATGGAAAAATATCTTGCACCAAAGGATTTTTGCCGGATAATTATGGCAGATCATGGCTCCTTGCCGGTGTATCTCGAAAAATACGATGACCTGCTTCAGAAACTGCTGAGGATAAATGGTACCATGGCACCTGCAGAAAAGAAGGGCACGGAAATAGGAGAATGGTTGCTGCAGAAAAGAACTGCAGCATGTGTAGCCTGGCTTGCAAATAACAGCAATGGTGAAAATTTCTGTTAATATGAATCTTCCAAGCAGTGGGGGTGCAATGGAGCAAGCCCAGTTGATTACTTACTTCTCCCATGGTAAATCGTCAACTTAAAGATTTTGCCTGTGGAAAAATTTAAACAATGGCGTTATAATTATGTTGACAAGATATCAAAAAGGGAGGTTTTTTTATGGGGAATGTTTATGCACTAGCTGATAAAAAGCCTGTCATCGGCAAAAATGTCTATATCGCACCTAATGCTGTTATTATTGGTGATGTTACCATAGGGGATAATTGCAGTATTTGGTTTAATGCAGTGGTGCGTGGAGACATTAATAAGGTTGTTATTGGTGCCAACACCAATATTCAGGACAATACCACGATTCACAGCATGTGGGACACACCTACTGTAATTGGTGATAATGTAACCATAGGTCACAATGTTGTAGTGCATTGCACTAAAATTGGTGATAATAGCCTGATAGGCATGGGATCTGTACTGATGGGGTATACTGAAATCGGCGAAAACTGTATTGTTGGAGCAAATTCATTTATCCCTCAGGAAAAAAAGATTCCCGGGAATTCATTATTGTTCGGCAATCCGGCCAAGCTGTCCCGCCCTCTGAGAGAAGACGAGATTAAGGCATTGCTGGAATCAGCAGATGCACACAGTGATTTGGGTAAAAAGTATATGGAAGGCCTTCAGGAAATCAAATGACAGATGTAATATGCTGTTGGAATATACTATTAGGAGAAGGAGATTATTTTGATGGAAAAAACATTGGTTCTTATTAAGCCTGATGCATTTAAGGCACACCACATTGGAGACATATTCAAGATTTACGAGGAAGCCGGTCTTGATGTATTGGCTGTAAGAATGCTAAAAATGGATGAGAAGCTGGCCTCCCAGCATTATGTAGAGCATATAGGGCGTCCTTATTATGATGATTTGGTAGGCTTTATGACCTCTGGTCCGATTATTGCAATGGTACTTGCAGGCGAAGGCGCTATAGCAAAGGTTCGCAAGATTAATGGCAAGACAAACCCTGCTGAGGCAGATGAAGGAACAATCCGTAAGCTGTATGCTTCCAGTGGCAGCCGCAATGCGGTACACGCATCGGATTCACCGGAAAGTGCTGCACGGGAAATTTCACTGTATTTCAGTGCAACTGAAATCTTCGACTGATATCAGGGGGAGGCTTCGCCATGAGTGTATATACAAAGACGGGAGATAAGGGAACGACCGGGTTATATACCGGACAGCGTATTGCCAAAAATTCCCTTAGAGTAAAGGTTTATGGCACGGTGGATGAGGTGAATTCAGCCTTGGCCATGGCAAGGGCTTTTTGCAGGAATGATGAGGTAAAGGAAATAATCCTCAAGATTCAGAAGCTCAACGGTTTGTTGATGGCGGATTTGGCCAGTCTCGACCAGGAGCCTATGCTTACCGATGAGCAGGTTGTGAACATTGAATCAGTCATTGACGGGATTGAGGCCAAGCTGCCACCTTTATCCAAGTTTTTGATTCCTGGGGAATCCCAGGGTGGTGCCTGCCTGGATATGGCACGCACTGTAGCCCGCAGGGCTGAAAGAACCCTGTTGGACCTGGCAGATAATGAGCTGGTACATGAAAGCAACAGATTATATCTTAACAGATTATCTGATTTGTGCTTTGTATTGATGAGATTAGAAGAAAATAGATAACATTGGAATCTTTCAGTGGGTACTTGACAGCCGTGGTGAGTTTTTGTCATATTATCCATTGTTGGCGGTTAAATGAATGAAATGCTGCGTCGGTATGTTCCGATGCAGCATTTCACTTCATGAAGAGACAGTGCCTGACATCACGGGGAATTACCCTGTTGGAATCAGGTGCAGGACAGGCATGCAAGTGGTCGGTACACATTTTGTCTGGGGCTGACATGCGGCAAGCTCTTACAAAAACACATACATTTACATATAACAGGTCTGTACCCCAAAAGGGTATTCCTGTAAGGGGTGGTGAAAATAAAATGAACAGCAGGGAAAAATGGAAGATTAAATCCTGCCCTTCAGAGCAAAAGGAACGGCTGGCCAATGAGCTTGGTATATCCCAGCTGCTGGCTGGAGTTTTAATTAATCGAGGTATAGATACCCGTGAAAAGGGAGAAATATTTTTAAACCCTGAAAAATTTGAATATTTAGATCCTTACCTGCTGCCGGACATGAGGTTGGCGGTGGATCGTATTATAGAAGCTATTTCAAAAAAAGAAAAAATAGTTGTATATGGTGATTATGATGCCGATGGCATTACTTCTACATCCTTGTTGCTGATGATTCTGGGAGAATTGGGAGCCGATGTGGACTATTACATCCCCAACAGGTTTTCCGAGGGGTATGGGCTGAATGCCAAGGCCTTGGATTCACTGGCAGATAAAGGGACCCAGCTGATTATTACAGTTGATTGCGGGGTCAAGTCCTTGGATGAAATCAAGGAAATCAACAGCAGGCTGGATGTGGTGGTTACTGATCACCATATACCAGGAGATGAGCTCCCTGAGGCAGTGGCTGTGGTGGATGCTCACCGCAGTGATTCCAGGTATCCCTGTCCGGAGCTGGCAGGTGTAGGAATCGCCTTTAAACTCTGTCAGGGACTTTGGCAGGAGCTGCGAAAGGAAGCTCTCGGTGACAGGGGAATTGAACTGGTGGCTCTGGGAACCGTTGCGGATTCAGTTCCTCTTATTGGTGAGAATCGTCGTATTGTCAGTGTGGGATTAAAGGCTATAGAAAAAACTTCCATAGTGGGAATGAAAGCGCTGCTTGAAGTGGCAGGCTGCAGTGATAAAAAGATTACCAGCACCCATGTAGGCTTCTATCTGGGACCGAGGATAAATGCCACCGGACGATTGCGCAGTGCTACCATTGGGGTGGAGCTGCTCACCTGTGATGATCCGGAGAAGGCTGCCCAGCTGGCAGCAGAGATTAATTCCATAAATGATGAGCGCAAGAAACTGAAGGACGATATGCAGCTTGAGGCTGAAGAACAGCTCAAGAATGTGGATATCGATAACAGGAAGGTACTGGTAGTGGTGGGCAATGACTGGCACCAGGGCGTGCTGGGCCTCCTTGCCTCCAGTTTGGAAACCAAATATTATCGGCCGGTTATAGTCATCAGTATGAAGGATGGTATCGGCAAGGGCTCGTGTCGCAGTATTCCGGGCTTTAATCTCTATGAGGCCCTGGACAGATGCAATGATGTGTTGGAGCAGTTTGGTGGACATGAAGGGGCAGCCGGACTTACAATACGCGAGGACAAAATAGATGAATTCACTAATCTTATAGAAGCTGAGGCTTCCAGGCAAATGACCCCAGAGCAGTTTATTCCATTTTATGATCTGGACCAGGAAATTTCACCCTTGGAGGTCAACATGGAGATGGTGGAGGAGCTGGAACGCCTGCAACCCTGTGGTATGAAGAATGAAAGTCCTTTGTTCTGCTGTCGGGGGGTGCGTGGAGCATATGCCTCCCTTATCGGCAATGAACAGCAGCATTTGCGTTTTAGCGTTGTGGACGGCAGGAAATCCATAACGGCATTGGCCTTTAACATGGCTGCAGATATTAATGATATTTCACGCATTGATACAGAACCGCTGGACGTGGTTTATGAATTTAATATCAATGAATGGCAGGATACAAGACAGCTACAGTGCTTTATAAAAAGCATGGGTACGCCTATTGGTGATGAGGTGGAAGTAAAACCGGACAGGGTCTTTCTGAAAAACCTGTATATTTTCCTGAAGGAATGCAAGACCAAGGGTAAAAGGGTCACCAATGATGCAGAATGGTTGTCGGTGCGAATGCGTTTGGCAGGAATTCATGCCCAGGGAGAGGCCTGTGCTGCAGGCCTTAAGATATTTGAGGAGTTAGGGCTGTTAGCAGTTGATTCCTCCGGTACACTGCAACTGGTAGAGGGAACCGGAAAAATGAATCTTCAGGATTCGCCTACCTTTTGCCGTTATAACGAGCTTTAAGATGTCCCCTTCCTCTTTAGGTGGGGGAAAACAAACTACAACAGCTGGCGAGCATATCTCCCAGCTCGTTGAAACGCTAATTGGAAGATTTTTCTTCTAAAGAAGAAAAATTTGAACAATGGC
>NZ_JAILFV010000121.1 GCF_024697385.1 Anaerovibrio sp. | reverse complement strand
GCCATTGTTCAAATTTTTCTTCTTTAGAAGAAAAATCTTCCAATTAGCGTTTCAACGAGCTGGGAGATATGCTCGCCAGCTGTTGTAGTTTGTTTTCCCCCACCTAAAGAGGAAGGGGACATCTTAAAGCTCGTTATAACTCGGTGTAAGATGTCTCCCCACCTATAGAGGAAGGAGACATCTTTAGCGCGTAATACTTTAAAAACATATACAATAAATTGTTAAATTTGTTATAATATAAAGTAGATTTATTGTGTCTGTAAATAATATGAGACTCATAATTTACCTTAGTGTTAATTATGTTCATTTTGTTTATGGCCAGCAGAAGCGGATGTATGCACGATTGAAGCTTGTCGTGAATGAGTACAGACATTTATATAGTTTTGCGGGTGGTGAAAAAATGAATTCTCTTTTACGGGTTGGGATTGATGTGGGCTCCACCACAATCAAAGTAGTAGTTCTTAATAAAGAAAGAGAATTGGTCTATAAGAAATATGCACGACATTTTTCGGAAATCAATTCTGTCTTAAAGGAAAACCTTAATGCCCTCAGCAAGGTAATTGAGAATAAGAAGTTTTCTCTGGCTCTTACCGGGTCAGCTGGTATGGGAATCGCTGAGCGTATAGGCATTCCGTTCGTGCAGGAGGTAATGGCCTGTGCAGCGGCTGTTAAGGCCTTGATTCCTCACACTGATACTGTGGTTGAATTAGGCGGTGAGGATGCAAAGGTTACATATTTTGGTGAGGCACCTGAGCAAAGAATGAATGGTGTATGCGCTGGTGGAACAGGCTCCTTTATTGACCAGATGGCTTCCCTGCTGTCTACTGATGCACAGGGACTTAATGCTCTGGCTGAAAAGGGTAAACAGATATACACAATTGCATCACGCTGCGGTGTTTTTGCTAAAACAGATATTCAGGCACTGATGAACGATGGTGCTGCCAAGGCTGATATCGCCCTGTCAATATTCCAGGCTGTAGTCAATCAGACTATCAGCAATCTGGCCCAGGGGCGTCCTATAGATGGCAATGTTGCTTTTCTGGGGGGACCGTTGCACTTTTTGCCTGAGCTTAAAAAACGCTTTATCAAAACCTTGAAGCTGCGGGATGAAAATGTGGTCAAGGTAGAAGACGGCAATTATTTTGTGGCTGTTGGAGCAGCCATGTCAGAGGAAGCACAGGAGATAGATGTTGCCCAATTAAATAACTGCATCAGCAAGGCTGAATCCATTGTAGCGTCTGAGAATCATCAGGCGGATTTTGTGCTGTTTAAGGATGAGGCGGATTACAACAGCTTCAGGGAACGCCATGCAAGGGACAAGGTGCCAAAGGCGGATATGGCCCAGTATCATGGACCGGTATATGTGGGTATTGATGCCGGCTCAACTACTACCAAATTGGCAGCCATTGGCAAAAACAAGGAGCTTTTATACACATCATACGGAAGCAATCATGGTTCGCCACTAAAAACTGTAGTCGGTGAAATGAGAGAGCTTTATGCTGCCTTGAATGAGGATACCTATATCGCTTCCGTCACAACTACCGGGTATGGGGAGGCTATTGTAAAGGCGGCCCTCCATGCAGACGGCGGCGAGGTGGAAACCTTTGCCCATCTCAGGGCAGCACAGGAATTCTGTTCGGATGTTTCCTTTGTACTGGATATTGGCGGTCAGGATATGAAGTGCTTTTATGTTCATAAGGGCAGTATAGGCAGCATTATTCTCAATGAAGCATGTTCAGCCGGGTGTGGCTCCTTTATTGAGAATTTTGCCCAAAGCCTGAATCTCACGGCGGGAGAATTTGCAGCCAAGGCTTTGGAATCCAAGGCACCGGTTGATCTTGGTACCCGATGTACCGTATTCATGAATTCAAAGGTAAAGCAGGCCCAAAAGGATGGTGCAGCAGTAGGGGATATTTCTGCCGGTATTGCGTTATCCGTCATAAAAAATGCCCTGTTTAAGGTTATGCAGCTCAAGGATGTAAGCTCCCTAGGGCAGAACATAGTCGTGCAGGGTGGGACCTTCTACAATGATGCAGTGCTTCGTTCCATGGAGCTGCTGCTAGAAAGAAATGTTATACGCCCTGATATTGCAGGCTTGATGGGGGCTTATGGTGCAGCAATTTTGGCCCTGGAATCCGGTAATACCAAATCTGATATTTTACCTGCTGAGGCCCTGGAGAATTTTTCTGTCAAGACCAATTCCTTCCGTTGTAAGGGATGTGGTAATTCCTGCCAGGTGACGGTACAGACATTCCCTGATGGCGGCCGTTATTTCACCGGTAATCGCTGTGAGCGTGGTGCCGGCAAGGAAAAGAAGGAGCGCACAGCTGCCAATATTTACAGCTTCAAATATGACAGGCTGTTCAATCACTATCAGCCTATGGTTGGTGGCCATCGTGGGCGCATTGGCATACCACGGGTGCTCAATATGTATGAGGATTATCCTTTCTGGTTTACCTTCTTTACAGAACTGGGCTATGAAGTGGTTATTTCAGGTGAGTCCTCAGCAAAACTTTATTACAGCGGCATGGCAACCGTGCCGTCGGATTCCCTGTGCTATCCGGCAAAATTGGTGCATGGCCATATAATGGATCTTATAGAGCGCGGCATAAATAAGATTTTTTATCCATGTCTTCCATACAACATGGATGATGATTACCATCCGGCGGACAATCATTTCAACTGTCCGGTGGTGGCGTCCTATGCAGAGAATATCCGGGGCAATATGGACATTTTGCGGGACAGAAATATAGACTTCCTTGAGCCTTTTTTGCCAATCAATGACAAGAAAAAAATGGTGAAGCGGCTTTATCAGGAGCTAGGGATAAGGGAAGGGCTGAGCAAGGGTGAAATAACCAAGGCAGCAGCCAAAGCCTATGATGAGCTGGAGCATTATCGTGAGGAAGTCCGTCAGAAGGGTGCTGAAATATTAAGGGAGGCCGAAGCCAAGGGACAGCATGTTATCCTGCTGGCCGGTCGTCCATACCATATTGATCCCGAAATAAACCATGGTATACCGGAAATGATCCAGAGCTATGATTTGCCTGTTATTTCTGAGGATGCAGTATATCATATGCCGGTTAAGTCCGAGCCTTTGAAAATAGTCAACCAATGGAGCTATCATGCCCGCCTTTATCATGCGGCTCACTATGTTGCAGAGCATGAAAATGTGACGCTGATACAATTCAGTTCCTTTGGTTGTGGGCTGGATGCCCTGACCACAGGCCAGGTAAAATCCATTTTGGAGGACCATGACCGGATATATACCATGATTAAGCTGGATGATGTTAGCAACCTTGGCGCGGCCAGGATAAGACTGCGCTCCCTGATTGCTGCCCTGGCTCGCCGCAAGCCTTCTGGCTATAATGAAGTGGAAATATCCCAACGGCCGTATTTTACAGAGGAATGCAAGGCCAAACATACCATTTTGGCCCCTCAGATGGCACCTATTCATTTTAATCTTTTCCAGACAGTGCTCAACAAGCATGGCTATAAGGTTATCATCCCGGATATGCCACGCTCGGCAGTGGATGTCGGGTTGAAGTATGTCAATAATGATATGTGCTATCCGGCCATAGTGGTTATTGGACAGCTGCTTAATGCCATACAGCAGGGGAAATGCGATCCGGACAATACTTCTATTATGTTGTTCCAGACCTGTGGTGCCTGTCGGGCCACCAACTATATGAATGTTTTGCGTCAGGCACTGAAGGATGCCGGGTACCCACAGATTCCTGTGTTTGCCTGCTGGGGACTGGAAACAGATGCCTTCAAATTTACCAGGGATAGCCTTATTGATGCCATTAAGGCTGCAGTGTATGGTGATGTTCTGATGAATGTCAGGAATCGTGTGACGCCATACGAATTGCACAAAGGCGAGGCGGCAAAGCTCTACGACATATGGATGGAGCGCTGTCGGGAGGACCTGTCACAGCGTCGGGGAAGCTATAAGCGTTTTTCTGCCAATATAAAGGCCATAGTGGATGATTTTGAGGCCATTCCAATAGATGAGAATTTGTGGAAGCCAAAGGTGGGAATAGTTGGCGAGATTCTGGCCAAATACCATCCTGTGGCTAATAATCATATAGAAAGGTTCCTTCAGGAGGAAGGGGCTGAGGTAGTAATGCCTGATTTCGTGGATTTCTTTATGTATTCTGCCTATGATGCTGTAGTCAAGAGGGAGCTTCTTGACGGAAAACTGAAAAATAAGCTGATAGCCCAGATGTTTATTCAGCTTATGGAGTTCTATCGTAGGCCGGTGCGTAAAGCCATGAAGCACAGCAAAAGGTTTACGCCACCTCACACTATCAAGGATATTGCACAAATGGCCAAGCAGCATGTTTCCCTTGGCAATATGGCCGGTGAAGGCTGGTTCCTCACCGGAGAGATGGTCAAACTGATCAGAAATGATGTTCCCAATGTGGTTTGCCTTCAGCCTTTTGGCTGCCTGCCAAATCACATTACCGGGAAGGGCGTTATCCATGAATTGCGTCGTTATTACAAGGATGTTAATATCCTTTCCATTGACTGTGATGCCGGAGCGAGTGAGGTTAATCAGATGAACCGCATCAAGCTGATGCTTTCAGTGGCCAAGGAAAGGGGCAAAAATCAGTCTGTCATGCCTAGAAAGGCCTGAGGTGAAGCTGATGCGTCTGCATCCGGTGATATGTTGGGTTCAGGTTTTGGGGGCACTGGCCAAAGTGTTTTGATATATAACAGGTGTAAATATGAAGAAAAAATATAAAGCCACTACGGTACTGGCTGCTAGTGTTTTAGGAGCAGTGGCTACGGCTTCATGGCCATCCTGGGGTTTTTTTGGTGGCATGGTGCATAATGGCTTTTTGGCGGCTACTATTGGTGGCATGGCGGACTGGTTTGCCGTAACGGCATTGTTTCGCAAACCCCTTGGTATTTCCTATAAAACTGAAATACTTATCAAAAACCGTCAGAGAATAATGGATGCTCTGGTGGAATTTACCGGGAATGATTTACTAAATACTGACAATGTAATGAAATTCGTTCACAAGCAAAATCTTGCAGGGCTTTTGGCGACATATATAGATTATCAGGGGAAAGAACGGTTGGCTGTTCTTACGGCAGATTTGACCAAGGTACTGTTAAGGGAATTTGATATCAAGGCCATGTCGCAGGTAATAGCCCCAAAGCTTCGGGATTTGGTGGCTGAAAAGCTTGCTCCTGCTTTTCAGGAGATAATAGTCTCAAGATTGACCGGGAATGAAGCTGCACAGCTGCTAATCAAGGGGATTCTTGACAACAGCGATTGTCTTATTAAGGATGAAGAGCTGCACAAGGTACTTCAGGACAATGTCCGTGAGCTTTTGAAAAAATATGAGGGTGATGGCGCAGGCCGGGCCTTTGTTCTTGGCCTCCTGGGTTTGGATGCCCCCAAGTTGACGGATATTCTTTTAAGAAAACTGTCTGAATGGATTGATGCTGTTAGAGGGGACGAATTCAGACTACAGATTTTTTCTCAGCAGATGGGCCTGTATTTACAGTCATTTGTTGGCAATCAGCAGCTTCGGGAAAAAATGCTGGAGCGGTTCATGGGGATGCTTACAGAAGATTTTGTAGCGGCCATTCTGACCAAATATATGGCCATGGCGGCGGAAAGCAGCCCTGTAGAGGCTAGAGTCAAAGCAGCCACCCATGATTTTTTGCAGAATTTTGTTGACAATCGTACATGGCAACAAAAAACAGATAATGTGATCAAGAACTGGATGGCAGTAGAGCTGGAGGAAAATCATGATGCCATAACATCCCTTATCGAGGAACGGCTGAATGCCCTTTCAGATGAAGACCTTGTGAATTTTGCCGAGGAAAAGGTGGAAGACGACCTGCAGATGATCAGAATCAATGGATCTGTTGTAGGGGCCCTGGCGGGAATGATATTATATGGTGTAGTTTATTTCGCGGGGCAGGTGATTCATCCATGATATGGCATAATTGGAACAAAGCTGATAAAACCTTGTTGGGAGCGGCAGCCATATTCCTGTTTGCCCTGTGCCTGCATATTCAATATCCTCAAAATATTTTTGCGGATGGGATTTTGTTCTGTGCAGAAGCAGCCCTGGTAGGCGGGATTGCGGATTGGTTTGCCGTGACGGCACTTTTCAGGAAACCCTTGGGTTTTCCTTATCACACTGCTATTTTGCCCCGACGCCGGGAGGCATTTGCCAAGGCCACAGGCAGAATGCTGCAAAATGAATTTTTCTCCAGGAAGAAGCTGTTAAAAAAGGCAAAATCCATTGATTATGCAGGGAAAATAAAAACTTGGCTGGCTGATTCAGCCAACAGGGCCACCGTTGCCAAATGGCTCCAGGGAGTGCTGATACAGCATTCTGATGCTTGGAAGAACGCCATTGGAGATAATTTGACTCAATGGATAGATGACGATGCTTTCGGGAGCACCCTGTTGGAAAAAATTCGGTCAGAGCTTAAATATGACAGTATTGCCACAGGTATTTTGGATACTCTGGTACAAAGAGCACAACCTTTTGTTTCCGGAAATGAATTTAAGGTTATGCTGTTTGGATACCTTGAACAGTACCGTGATGAGAAGCTGGACAGCCCCTTTGTCAAAATGATGGCAGGGGCAGCAGAAGCCACGAATATCATTAATCTTGAAGAGGCCACCGAGCTTACGATAGCCCAGTCCCAAAAGATATTGGGCTTACTGGAGCAGGAGGGAGCAGAGGAAAGACAGGTGTTTATTTCAGCACTGTCAGACCTGGTAAAATTGTCCCTAAATAACGAGAGTTGTCAGCAGGATTTTATAGGCATGTGGTCGAATGGTACAAAGGGTGGTTTTAGTGTAAGTAAGGCAGTTTCAGATATTGATATTTCTGAGGATAATAAAACCGGGGAATTGATATATGGATTTGCAGCTGTTCTTGTAGACAGTATATACAGGGTTTTGGGAAATAATCAAAGATTGGTTGAGACTATCAATGATACTGTATATCAGATTACAGGACGAGGGGCATTACAGGCGCAGGAGATGCTGGGGGATATAGCCTGTGATGTGATAGGCAGCCTCACGGATGATCAGATGAACCATCTGGTATACGACAAGGCTGAACCGGATTTGTTGTGGATTCGTATGAATGGGTCAATTGTTGGAGCCCTTATAGGGTTATCCATTTTTGTGATATCCTGTGTGTTTTCAGGTAGAATTTGTTGACACATGAGAATATCACTATGATAAAGGAGAGAAATAGGGAATGAAGACAAAGCTTATTTTATGTCAGGTATTGAGTGCTGCTGTTGGCTGTATTGCCGGGGCACTCCTTTCCAGCAGCTTGGGGACAGCTGTTGCCATTGTTGTGGGAGTTATCGTTGCAGGTGCAATTGGAGCTTTTGGGGTGAACACCATCCTAAAGGACAGCAATGCTATCTCAGGTACTCCTCCGGTACCTGCAGTAAGGCCGGCTGAACGGATTGCCAAAAAGCCACAGATTGTGAAGCATGATATTGATATGCTCAGTATATCCGAGGAAATGGCCTATGCATCTGAGCAGCTGCTTTGGGGAATAGATCAGTTCAAAAATACCTTGAAAAAACTGGACCAGCTTGCATTGTCCATCAGTGCCAAGAGCCAGGGTAATGCCAGCAGCCTGGAGGAAGCATCTGCAAGTGTTATGGAAATTGCGGGTTCAGCACACAATGTTTCAGAAACAGCCAATTCAAGTCTTGAACAGTGCAGGGATTCAACAAATCTGGCAGAAAAATATCAGGATGCAATCAATGAGGTGAGCACTGCCATAAAAAATGTTGGTCAGGTAGTACAGTCAGCAGTGGCAGATATTAATGAGCTTAATGTGGCATCTGAGAAAATTGAAAATTTTGTTGAGAAAATTCGTGGTATAGCCAGCCAGACCAATCTTTTGGCACTGAATGCGGCCATAGAGGCAGCTCGTGCCGGAGAGCATGGAAAAGGCTTTGCTGTTGTAGCTGAGGAAGTAAGAAAACTGGCTGCTGAAAGTGAAGGAACCACAAAGGAAATAGAAGAAATTGTCCGTGAAATCACTGGCACTACTGCAGGTGTTACCAAGAGCATGCGCGATGGAAGCCAGCGTCTGTCCGATGTAGAAGGTATGGCGGCTTCATCGGCTTCTGCCATGGGTGAGATGGTAAAGAATATTCATACAATAGAGTCTGTGGTCAACAGCCTTAGTCAGATGTCTGTAAAGCAGTGCGAGACTACCGATGAGATGGCCAGGGTTATTGAGGGAATAGGTCAGACTACTGTAGAGATAGCAGGCAACACCCAGGAAACCAGTGCCAGTGTCAGCAGGCAGCTTGACAGCCTTGATACCATCAAGAACTATGCAAGCTCCCTGTTGAATGTAAGTGATGAATTATTACAGGTGGCTGTGAAGTTTAAGGCAGATGATGAAATTATATTTGCCGTAAATCCATTTGCACCGCCTGAGAAGATTAAGCAGACCTATGAGCCTGTGCTGAACAAGGTTGCCCAAAATGCCGGACTGAAGGCCAGGGTAATAATTGTTAAGGATTATGAAGCTATAGGCAATGCCCTTAAAAACAAGCTGGCAGATTTTGGCTGGTTTTCACCGGCAACCTATGTTTCCACTAAGAATCAGTTAAATATTATTCCTTTGGTCACTCCGAAGGTTAATAATGCAACATCGTATAACGGTTATATCATCGCCAGGAAGGGCAGTGGCATAAAGACTCTGGATGATCTGGCAGGTAAGTCCTTTGGTTTCGTGGACAAGAAATCTGCCTCGGGTTATGTGTATCCAAAGGCAGCACTTGTAGAAAATGGCAAGAATCCTGATACCTTCTTTGGCGCTACCCGCTTTATGGGCAGCCACAGCAAGGTTATAGATGCTGTGCTCAATGGTGAAATTGAGGCTGGTGCTACCTACTCCGAAGCCTTTGAAGCAGCTGGCAGCCGTGCATCAGATAATTTGGACATCATCTTTATGACAGAGGCAATTCCAAAGGATGCAATTTCTGCAGCGCCGGATGTTTCTCCGGAGGTTATCAGCAGGCTTACTGCAGCCTTTGAGCGCATGACTGACAGTGATGCTGCCTGTGGCCAGCTGATGAAGAGCATCAAGCTCAACGGCTTCGTAAAGGCCAAGGATTCTGACTATGATGTGGTAAGAAAGGCCGCTTCTAATGGCTGATTGGCAATAGCTTGTCATGGTTCCAACAGTATATTGGTAAAATTAAATGGACTCCCTTCGGGGAGTCCATTTTTGCTTAAATATTTTTTAGTCAGAACAGGAATTTAAAACCCCTGCCAGGAGTGAGGTAGTCTATTAGCTGCAGTTCATTGTTGGAAAGTGATGCTACTATGTTCACCCGGTAGTCTGAAGGCAGGTCAGTTTTTATAATCTGTAGTTCACCCTGATAGCGACCATAGTTGATGTTGTCCAAGGTGATGTAACCACGCTTTCTCGGGCCACATTGTTCAGGTGGAAGATGAATGCCGGCTTCCTTCAGATACAGACGACTTTCCTGGGTGCGTATCACATCCCTGGCCTCGTCAAGGCGGGTGGTATATTCCTTGTGCAGTAATGCAAGTATCCCTGGCTTACTGGTCCACAGCTCCGGCCTTAGGATTATGTGGGTGGAGTCCTGCAGTTCTCCAAGTAATTTCAGTTCATCACTGCTGGGGAGAGAATCTCCTACAAAGACAGAATCCACATTCAGGGCCAGCATGTGTCGCAGGGCAAAATCAAAGCTGGTTTTTCTGTGCTGCTCCAGTGTAGGCAGTCCGGCGCCGATTGGCGACCTGGGACGATTGAAGCTGGGAATGAAGCAGGCTACTTTTACGCCATATTTGTGAAGCAGTTGATTTTTAGCAGTAAAAAATGCTTCCTCCAATCCGGTATTTTCCCGGGGAAAGAAATTATGTGACGCTTCAAGGGTATTCATATCGACCTTTGCCGATGCAAGAGACTCAAGAAGCTCCGGAGTGGCGGTGGAGGCATTAAGCTGCAGCTTTATGCCCAGGCTGTTGTGACTCATCCCGGCAATATCCTCAGCACTAAAGCCGTAATCAAGACGCAGGGTGGTAATCCCCATAGCTGCAAAACCTTCCAGTGATAAATCCGGCAAATCCAGGATATCCATAACGGCAGGTGAAATATCAGTAACAACATCCACGTTTTCTCTTTTTGCGACTGACAGTAACTGTCTGAACTCCTTTTTGAGGGCATCCTTATTGCTCTCCGGTATGTGGAGGGAAGTAAATATCCGCCGAATGCCACATGCCTCGGCCTGCCGTATAAGTTCAATATTTTCCTCCAGGGTATTATCCAGGCCAATATACACGGAGATACCATTATCCATATCAGTTAATCCTTTCTGTGGGGTCATCGAAACCTACGATGTAGGTTATTAAAAAACCGGAAATATAAGCTACAACAAGACCTGCCAGGTACATTGGAATATTGTCGGTAACAGCAGCCAGTGGCAGACCGGATATTCCTATAGCCGTGGAGCCTATCATAAAGGCTGCCTGAAACGCACCGCCAAACGCACCACCGATACAGGCGCAGATAAAGGGCTTCCCCAAGGGCAGGGTGACGCCGTATATCAAAGGTTCACCGACTCCCATGAGCCCGACAGGAAGTGCGGAGATAATAGTTTTTTTGAGTAATTTGCTTTTCGTTTTTACATATACAGCCAATGCCGCACCTATTTGTCCCGCACCGGCCATGGCCAAGATAGGCAGGAGAATAGTGACACCATATTCAGATAACAGCTGGGCATGAATCGGCGTCATGGTCTGGTGAACCCCTAGCATGACCAAAGGCAGCCAAATGCCCCCCAGAATAAATCCCGTCAGGGCTCCTCCCCTGGATACGGCTTCAGTGGCTGTACTGCCGATGAGCTCAGCTATTACTCCTCCCAGTGGTTGAAGTACAAGGATGGCAGCAAAGCCACCCACCAAAAGAACCACAAGAGGTGTAAGGAAAAGGGTGAACATTTCAGGGATGATTTGCCGCAGCTTTCTTTCCAGTACTGCACCTAAAAAAGCCACAAGCAGGACGGCGATTATACCGCCTCGTCCAGGTGTGAGCTGCATGCCCATCAGCTGAATATCACCAAGCATGGGGTGACTGATAACAGTAGCCAAAAGGCCGCCCATTATCGGAGATCCGCTGAATTCCTTTGCCGTGTAGATACCTACAAAAATGTTCAGGGCAAAGAATATGGTGTTGCCCATAATGGACAACAGGTGTGCCATAGAATTGCCGGCAAGGCTGGGATCTAACTTTAGGGCAATATTTAAACAGCCTGTTATAAGGCCGCAGGCGATAAAGCCCGGTATAAGAGGCAAAAATATATTTGCAACACGCCTGGTCATCAGCTTAAAGGGAGTGGAATTTTTCTCCTTCAGTTTTTCCTTGACCGCTTTGTAGTCCCCAATAGGAACAGCCTGTTTATCGGCAGGCTGAGATACTACATGATTTTCCAGAAGGGCCGTGAATTCCTCATATACACCATTGACCCGCCCTGGGCCAAGGATAATCTGGAACTCTGTGGATGACATATTTGTACCCAAAACACCTTCTGTTTTCTCTATTGCTGCTGCATCAATCATAGCTTCTGATGTGAATTTTAATCTTAGCCTGGTCATGCAGTGAGCTGCTTCTGTAATATTTTCCCTGCCTCCGGCGGAGGCAAGGATAGATTCTGCCAGTTGTTTATAGTCCATTGAGTATACCTCGATTTTTACTGTTATCTGCTGTTAGCGGTTAGAGTAGTTGTGAATTCAGGGAAATCCCCTGAATGAATTAGATTTTTGGGAGAGCTTCCAGTGCTTTTCCAATGTATCCATCAGAATCATCCAGTATTTTTTGGGATTCTTCTATGGATTTACCGGATAAAATGTGGAAAATAGCTAATTTAGCCTGACCATTGGCATTTTTTAGAGCAACGGAGGCTGTTTCCCGGTCACATTTTCCGGCTGCCATAACGATGCGGACTGCCCGTTCATTGAGCTTCTGGTTGGAGGTCTTTACATCAACCATGAGATTTCCATAGACCTTGCCCAGCTTGATCATTGTACCGGTGGAGATCATATTGAGCACCAGCTTTTGGGCGGTACCGGCCTTCAGACGGGTAGAGCCTGTAATAACTTCAGGCCCTGGCTGAACTACGATAGAGTAATCAGCTGCAGACTCCATTGGCGAGTTAGGGCTGCAGGTGAGGGACACTGCCACCGCACCAATTGATTTGGCGTATTGGAGAGCCGACAGGGTGTATGGTGTGCGCCCCGAAGCGGCGATACCCACCAGGACATCTTTTGGGGAGAATGCGCGCTCCCTTAAATCCCTTGGGGCAAGCTCCAGTGAATCCTCGGCGCCCTCTACGGCCTTAAAAATCGCATTGTAACCACCGGCAATGATGCCCTGCACCAGGTCAGGATCGGTCCCAAAGGTAGGAGGACATTCTACAGCATCTAAAATACCCAGGCGTCCCGAAGTGCCGGCACCTATATAAAAGAGCCTCCCTCCCTTGCGCAATCTGTCAGCAGTAATATCTATTACCTGACCTATTGCATGAAGCATCGGTTTTATGGATAAGGCTACCTTTTGATCCTCAGTGTTGATAAGGGCCAGCATATCATCAGTGGATAGCCTGTCGATGGATGCTGTGGAAGGGTTTGGAGTTTCTGTTGCAATTTGAGATAAATTAATCATTAAATGAATTTCCTCCGTAGGAAGTGATGGAATAAGAATTGTCCTATAGTAAATTTCATCCTCTAAGGTAACTACCTGTAGAGGCCCTTCGAAAATTGACGGGTAAAAGTCACATATCTGAGTATATCACTTTGACCCCTTTTGACATCGGACAAAAGTAGGTTTTATACAAAAATATTATACTAAAAAAAATAAGTAATAGCATTTTTTTACTGGAATTAATTTAGTTAAAGGATTTATTATATTGGTTATTTTTAATGTTAAAAAATATTAGTTGACAATGGGCATGTATACAATTTAAAATAAATTAAATAATAGTAAAAATCTCGAATTATGCAGGTTATTATGTGTATTAGTGAGGGGTGAATGTCATGAGTATCGGTGGAGTTATGGGCGGGTTAAACCAATCCCTTAACAATCTTAATCGAGCCCAATCAACGCAAGCCCAAAGTATTCAACGGATATCGACAGGTTCCAAATATTATAATGCCGGTCAGGGTGCGTCTGAATATGCCATTATTCAGCGCATGTACAATAATATTGGCAGCGTAGCACAGTCAAACAGCAACACTCAGACAGCTAATTCCATGTTGAATGTGGCTGCCGGTGCTGTAGGTAATACTGTAAGTTCTTTGTCATCCCTGAAGCAGACATTGATCAGTGCAGCCAATGGAACCAATGGTAGCCAGGATATTGGCGCTTTGCAGAAAAGTGTTAATCAGACCTTGTCTCAGATTAATTCCAATTCCCAGGTGACCTATAATGGACAGCAGCTCCTGGATGGAAGCCAGTCATTGCTGGTGGCAGGTTATAATGGTTATGAGACTGTTAATCTTGGGGATATGAGTACCAAGGGACTAGGCCTGACGGACAGTGATGGTAACAGTACCATCAAGCTGGGCAGTCTTGAGGATTTGGGCAGTGCAATTGAAACTGTGGACAGTGCATTAAATACAGCATTGGACCAGGCAACTAATATCGGTGCTGCGCAGCAGGGATTGGATTATCAGTCCAGCAATTATGTCACTATGGAAGAGTCTCTTTATGATGCAGTTTCCACAATAGGCGATACTGATATTGCCGCAGAGTCTGTGAATAATGCCAGTGCAAATAGTCAGAGCCAAATAGCTTTGTGGGCTATCAAGCAGGGAATGCAGTCCATGAGTCAGCAGACATTGGCCGGTTTGAATAACCATAGCCGTGGTGCAGCATTCGGGATGCTGTCATAAAACGAATTTAATATTTTGTGATGTTAACGGGTGTATGTCCTTCACTGTTATGGTGGTTGGAGTGCACCCGTTAAATATTTGTGGATGAGACCGTTATCGGTAGGAGCTTGGACTTCCTGCCGATAACGGTCTTTTTCGCCAAAGGAACTCATATGCACGATGGATGTAAATCAAGTGTTATAACGCCATTGTTCAAATTTTTCTTCTTTAGAAGAAAAATCTTCCAATTAGCGTTTCAACGAGCTGGGAGATATGCTCGCCAGCTGTTGTAGTTTGTTTTCCCCCACCTAAAGAGGAAGGGGACATCTTAAAGCTC
>NZ_JAILFV010000120.1 GCF_024697385.1 Anaerovibrio sp. | reverse complement strand
ACGATGTATAAACGCTCAGAAAAATTAGGCAGCTTTGTTTAATTCATATAAGTGCAATCCTGTTCTTCTTCTTTTTACCCTGTGGTCTAATCGCAAAATATTGTAAGCCAAAGCCACAATTATACTCTCGGTCAATACATTGGCTTTGCCTCTATATGAATATCTGCGCAAGCCCATATCTGCCTTAATGTTGGCAAATGAGCCCTCCACTTGGATACTTCGGTTCATCCGCAGTTTAGTCCCAAAAGGACTGGTTAAACGAGCCAGACATTCCTCTCGTTGTCTTTCCATATATTTTGAAACATTGAGAACTTTGTTGCGTTCTTCCATTGGCATTTTGCAATTATTGCCTTTGATGCAGGCACTTTTAAATTGGCAACCAGTACAGTCGCCGGAGTATACAGTTATTTCCCTGTTGTACCCAGCTTTGGTTTTTCTGCTTTGAACATATTGCTTGGTGAGAACTCGTCCATTATGGCAGGTATAACAGTCACTTTTGGCGTTGTAGCTCATATTTTCCCGACGGCCTATATCCTTTTTGTATTTTCTTGTCTTTGAAATCTCATAGTTATTGGGTTTAATATAGGCCACCTGATTATTAAGCTCAATAAATCTGTAATTTTCTTCGCTTTCATAGCCCGCATCGGCCACAATGTTTCTGTAAGGAAAACGCAGATGCTTTGCCATGCTGTCCAAAAAAGGGATTAAGGTATTTGTATCCGTTGGATTGTGAAATATTTCTGCCCAAACAATGTATTCGGAATCCACACCATGTTGAAGATTGTATGCTGGCTTTAACTGACCGTTAAGCATTGCATCTTCTTTCATTCGCATAAAGGTTGCGTCCTCATCTGTTTTAGAATAACTGTTTCTGCTACCACACTTATGCAGCTTTGATACATATTCCTGTAATTTGCTTATATATTGCTCAGTCAATTCAATAGATTTTTGGAGATCAGTTTTTCGCTTTCCAATGCCATGCACAAAAGATATGCCTGCTTCAAGTTTTATTTTGTAAAGTTTTTTTCGCATACGTTTCAAAGTATGAAGGGAAACCTGATTGTTGTGAACTATTTGCAGTCCGTAAGCAACTTCACATTCCTTGACATGATTAAGTACCTTTTCTGAAAGCTTAGCCAAGTTTTTGGTAACCGCATGTTTCCACACAAAAGTATATTTATTGGCTACGGATTCAATCTTTGTTCCATCTATGAAAATATCTCTGGCTGATATTTCCCCCAGATGATAAAGAATCTTGTCCATTTCGGCCATAATCTTACGAGGACAAGCACCTAAATGTACAGATATAAAACGGGCAATAGTGGCATGGTCAGGGGCAGGTATCCCTTCAAGCAGAAACATGAAATTGATGTCTCTTTTGCAGGCAATTTCAATGGAACGGCTAGAATGTATGTTGTTCATGGCCGCATAAATAACTATTTTCAGCAGTTGAGCAGGTGTTGCCTGATTCTTCCTGATCCTGGAATATGTGCTATACAAGTCAGAAAGATCCATTTCCTCCACAAATGTATCTACCAAGCGCACTGGGTCATCAGCTGAAACATTAAATTCAAGCTCTAAAGGTAATCTTAGTTGCTTGATTGAGCGATATGTCATATAATTGTTGCGTAAAATATTTTGTTTGTGCATACTTATATTTTACACCAAGAGCGTGGTCTTGCGAGACTGCGTTCTTATTTTTTTGTACAAAAAAGGACTGCCGACTAATTTCTTAGTGCGACAGCCCCATTTTTCACAATTATCCAAATCGGTAATTTTATTCAACTGAAGCTGTTTTATCCTGAACAACAGTAACCACAGGATATGGAATTTCTATACCTTCGTCCTTGTATCGTTTTGTTATTGCCTTGATGAATTCATGCTTCATCAGATATTGATGTGAAAACGCCTTACAATTTAGGGAAACACTGAACTCTATGGCACTGTCACCAAAGGTGTGAAAATAGATGCCTGGGTCAGGTACAGAAGGGACCTCTCCGTCCGGCAGGCTGCCTGTTTCAGTTAATATTTTCTTTGTTACTTCTTCCTGTATCCTTTTTGCGACCTCCAGGGTTACTCGTTCTACCTTGTCAAGATCGCTGTCATATGCTACACCACACTGCACTTTTATTACTATGTCCTGGGCCGGCATGCTGAAATTGGTCAAAACAGAGGCGGCAATCTGTTTGTTAGGCACTATTATTGTATTGCCACCAATATTGGAAATGGTGGTATACCGCCAGGTGATATCAGAAATCTTTCCTTCCTGACCTGTGCTTAGCCGAATATAGTCATCAATATTCACCTGCCGGGAAAATATGAGATAAAGCCCTGAGAAAAAATTGGCCAGGCCTTCCTGCATGCCAAGTGCCACGGCCATACCACCGATACCCATGGCGGTGATGATTGGGGCAATGGATATACCGCATTCGGCGAGAATGATAATGATACCTATGGCGTACACAATAATATTTATTATATTTCTCAGGAATGAGGTTTTGGGGATATTTTCGTTGCGGTCAATAATGGAGTCCACCACAGCATTGATGGTTCGTGCAATGCCCCGCAGTACCGTAAAGGCAATTATGGTAAAAAGAAGATAGGACAGGAAATTTTCAATAGGTGTCGGCAGGGTCATCAGCTGCACGACAAAATACACATACATGGATACAACAAATAATAGTGGCAGGCCATCACAGGCGCGTATGGCAGCTGTTTTAAAATTAACCTGCTGTAAAACGGGATGTGCTTCAATATACCTTCTTACTGCCCTGTTGAGGGTCAGTCCCAGTATAATGGCAATAATCATCCCGATGATCGGCGGAGCGAACAGATATAGTATTTCCATGGGGTCAAGCCCAGAAAGATAACTGGTAAAACTGTTTATATCAAAGGCTGTTAAATCATTAGGCTTCATATGTACCTCCAAAAAGTTACCTGTAAATAGTTTTAAAGAAGGAAAATCTGAACATCGGGGTTGTAACTGGATTATTGCAGCTTTTTCCCTTTTTGCAACGCAAATTAGAGTATTTTTCTTCTGGGGAAGAAAAATTTGAACAATGGCGTTATAATAGATTATACCATAGGAAGTGTAGTATTATATAAGTAATTATTTTATGGACAAAATATTTGTGAATCATTTTGTTGCAAGCGGCAATAAGGGGGAGGAGTTTGCTTATGGTTATAAAGAGGATTTTTCTCATTGTTCTTGACAGCTTCGGAATAGGGGCAGAACCGGATGCAGGAGATTTTGGTGATGCAGCTACAGTCAATACCTTGGCCAGCGTGGCCTCATCTGAGAAATTCCAGGTTCCTAACATGAAACAGCTGGGCTTGTTCAATATTGAAGGCGTTACAGTTGGCGAGAAGGAAGCCAGCCCTGCCGGCTCCTTTGCCAGATTGCAGGAAGCCTCCAAGGGGAAGGACACCACAATTGGTCATTGGGAAATAGCAGGGTTGGTATCTGAGACTCCGCTTCCCACATATCCGAATGGTTTTCCGCCTGAGGTTATCAGGGAATTGGAGGAGGCTCTTGGTAAAAAAATCATTTGCAACAAGCCTTATTCCGGAACTCAGGTAATTCATGATTACGGACAGGAGCATATGGAGACCGGGGCATTGATTGTTTATACATCTGCTGACAGTGTGTTGCAGATAGCTGCTCATGAGGATGTTTTACCGGTAGAGGAGCTGTATGAATGCTGCCTTAAGGCGCGTAAAGTCATGACTGGCAAGCATTCTGTAGGGCGTATTATTGCAAGACCTTTTATAGGGGAATATCCTGATTTTGAAAGAACTGCCAGACGGCACGATTACTCCATGGAGCCTCCCGGAGATACAATACTTGATTTGTTGAAGGTGGCAGGAAATTCTGTTGTAAGCATAGGGAAGATACGGGACATATTTGCAGGCAGGGGCATAAGCCGACACATGTCCATCACCTGCAATGACGATGGTATGGACAGGCTCGTGGAAGAGATTAAGCGGGATTTCTACGGGCTGTGTTTTGTAAATTTAGTGGATTTTGACATGAAATACGGCCATCGCCGCGATGTAGACGGATATGCATCGGCATTGACCCAATTTGACAAGCGGTTGGGAGAAGTCCTGAAGGCCATTAACCCGAATGATGTACTGATTATTACTGCTGATCACGGCTGTGACCCAAAGGGGGCAGGAACTGATCATACCAGGGAATATGTGCCTATGATGATTTATGGAGAAGGCATAAGACCGGGAATTGACCTGGGCACCAGAGGGAGTTTTGCCGATATAGCAGCCACAATCAGCAAAATGATGCGTATACCATATAAAACTCCTGGTAAGAGCTTTTGGGATGAAGTAAAAAAAGATTGATAACGAGCTTAAGATGTCCCCCTGCCTCTTAAGGTGGGTGAAATCAATCTTTAACAGCTGGTGAGCATATTTCCCGGCTCGTTGCGATACGAGGTCAGTCCTTTTAGGGTAAACGCTAATTGTTCATATTTTTCTTTTTTCAAAAGAAAAATATGAACAATGGCATTATGATGCAAAGCTCCAGGGCATTTCTACGCTCTGGGGATTGCTGTTTTAATCATCATAAAAAAGACTCAGCAGAGGGTGAGGTATACATCCTCTGCTGAGTGCTCTCCGGTTAATGGGATTAGTTGAAATTGATTCCTTATTTATATGGTTCACCGCCTGAAAGGTAGGTTTTACAGGAAAGACTGGGCAACATTCTTTTTAGGTTGTCGCAGTATTCATTAAAGTCCAACAGAGTTGGAGGATTTACTACAAGGGTATAATCGTAGCCACTGAAATTGGCATAGCAGTGTTCAACGATATAATCCTTAAGGATTATGTTTTGAAATATTTTTTTCTCCTGTAAATCGTCAATAGATACATAGATGTGAGCCTTTAGCCCCACATCGGTGGTTGCAGGCACCAATGCTTCTCCTGATTTTTTCTGTCTCGCCATTATCTTCCTCCAATACTAATATAAAAATATAGGTAGATATCTTTTACACTTTTAAATTATAAAGTGTTAAGCGCAATATTTCAACACAAAAAAATAAAAAATGCAAAAAATATAGATAAAAAGTCTTAGCTAGATAAGATTAAAGTCCTAATATCAAACGCCACAGAATTATAACGCCATTGTTCAAATTTTTCTTTTAAAAAAGAAAAACTTCCAATTAGCGTTTCCCCTAAAGGGACTAACTTCGTGTCGCAACGAGGTGGGAGCTATGCTCACCACCTGTTAAAGCTTGTCCCCCCCCCACCTATAGAGGAAGGGGACAGCTTACACCGAGTTATATCTGTGGCGTTTAACATTCGTCTTTATACAGGATGGCAGGCAGGAAACCATCAGGAGTAATGCTTAGCTGAAAAGCTCTCCTGCAATACTTCTGCTTGGTTTTAAAACCATTGTCTGTTGGGCAGTAAGAGGGTATCCATCAGAAGAATGGGGTATTGGTGAAGTGTCATCCGGAACTACTACCATATGTGGGTATTTTCGATAACGGCTTTCCACCCTTCCGTTGGAATATTTTGTTACCATGATACTGCCATCGGGCATGATACGGCGTATTATTTCGGTAATTGCCCTATCTTTTTTCAGGGAAGTCAGCTCTTCCTGCTGCTGTGACATTTCCTTCGCGGTTTCGGTAAAGGTATTTATTTTACTTTTGAGGAGCTCTGCAAAGGTGCCGGCGATAGTATCCACACTATCAGAATAATTACTGGCATTAGTAGCGGTCTGGGGAGGGGATTTGGAAATAATTTTTGTTATTGACATATAATCACCACCTTCAAATAAAACAAAATACGACATATTTACATTTATATCGTTGTTTTTTTGGTGAAGCATAAATACCTGACAGACCGGTACAATTAAAGGCGGCAATAAAAAAATCCTGAGCATGGCTCAGGATTGATAAGGCTTTTTGGAGCGGGCGAGGGGAATCGAACCCCCCTCTAAAGCTTGGGAAGCTTCCATTCTACCAATGAACTACGCCCGCACTCAATTACATATTATATTATATTTGATTTTAGATATCAACTATTATTTGTCCAGAAAAGGGCTTTTTGTGCTGTTCCTGCTGCTGTTCAGGGCTGCGCTGAGACCGGGAATACTGTTAATCTTATCAGCCAATTTGATTTGGTCCTGAAGGGCTGCTGCAGTAGGTGCTGCAGAACCTGTATTTCCTGTTACATCAAGCGGTGTATTGCCAGGAATACCGGCAGATGTACTTTCCCCATTGCCGGCAGCTGCAGTACCGTTAGGCTTGGAGATAATTACTTCAAGAGTATCGCCATTTTTTATGGGATCAGTGAAGTTTACCGGCTGGTTATTCACCAAAATGGAGAAGGAAACCCTGGAGGATGCTGCCGGAGGTTCAAAGCCAACAGCCAGTAAGGCGTCGCTGACAGTTGTAGTTCCCCGTTGGGATCTCATATATTGTATATCCGCGCCATCCTCAATAATGGTACCAGTGCTTGCAGTGTGTCCATTGACTTCAAGGGATACGGTGGCCGATGGAATTTTATGCTCGGTACCCTCATAATAAATTGTAAGTGTAGCATCAAGTTCTGATAGATTAAGAACGGATCCGAGCTTTAAGCCATCCTCGGAGGTATATTCAATGTAGTCATTTTCATGTACCTCAGTGGATAAGGTAGCGTGATTATCATTGAGCACAATCTCTGGTGTGATGGTATACTGAGATTCCTTACCGTTTAGGGTATATTTTATTTTGCGCCCCATCGGTGGGCAATTAAGTGAGTTGAGTACATCCCCAAGATAACGGGTGGACTTGCTGACAATTATATCCCCGTCCTTTAGGAGCTGTCCCTTGGAAGCGGGCTGCCCATTAATGGTAAACTGGGCATTTATTTGTTTTTCTTCACCGTTCAGATAAATCGTGTAGGATGGAGGGACTTCCAGTACATCCTCCAGCGTTATTTCCGGCTGCATACCATCCTTGCCGGGTTCTACCTCCACACGACTGTTTTCCTGAATAACGGTATCAAGGGTTGCAGGCTGTCCGTCAAGCTTTAACTGTGCCATGGTCCCCATGGTTCCGGGGATGAATTTATTCTCTCCGTTTATGGTAAGCATTGCTCCAAGGCCAGGACGGCCATTCATCTTTTTTAATTGTATTCCGGCATTCAGCAGAGCATCAGATACCGTAAGCTCACGGAAATTAAACAGACTGTATTCGGTGTCATTTACATATATCCTGAGGAAATGAAGTGAATTGCTGGCGGCAATATTAAGAATACCCAAAGGGGTTACTGCATCAGGCATTCTCAGCTCCTCAGGGATATCAATAATACCGTTGATTTTTTCCGGATGGCGTACAGCAACCCTGCCGGCAGGAAGGCCCAGCGCTTCTCCTACAGCCTGACAAAGGCCAGGGGTCAGGGATCCTCCCCCGACAAGGATAACTGCCTGTGGTGGTTCGCTGCCATTGAGTTCAATGATTTGATTTGCTATTGCAGCGGCCAGATTTTGGATGTTAGGCATAATTGGTTCAAGCACTTCTTGGGCAGAAAGCTCATATTCCATTCCAAGGATATCGGCGAATTTTACCGCTTTACCCTGGGACGCATCGCGTTTCAGACGCTCTGCCACATTGAAATCCAATAGGAATCGCTGTGAAATGGCCTCAGTGATTTCATCGCCGGCCTGAGGTACCATTCCATAGGCTATAACAGAACCGTTTTTGGTAATGGCCACATCTGAAGTGCCGGCACCAATATCCACCAAAACAAGGTTAAGATGACGCATGGTAGGTGGAATCAGGACATTGATGGCTGCAATAGGCTCCAAGGTAAGAGCACGCATATCAAGCTTGCTGGCCTGTAGTGCCGAGTGCATGGAGTCTATGACCTGTCTTGGCAGGAATGTTGCGATAACGGTAGCAGTGGCAACACGCCCACGCTGACCTACCAAGGTTTTTAGTTGGGTTCCGTCCAGGTCGTATTTTATGGTGCTGTAACCAACACAGTAATATTTAGTTGGATCATCTATTGTTTTTGAGGTTGCTAATTTTGCCTGGGCGGCCTGGACTCCCGCAAAGTCAAGGGATCGCTCCTGCTCTTGGGTAATCGTGCCGTTGATTTCCATATCGGCGTCAGCCGTCATGGTATAAAGAGCTCGCCCGGCCGCGGCTACGGCAGCATTTTTTATGACACCGGTTTCTTTGACCAGTGCTTTCTTTACTGAATCAATGATGGCAGCAACCTGAGGCACATCGTGAATTTGTCCGTCGAGCATGGCACGGGTTTTATGCTCCTGCCGTTCTGTGGCGACTATCTTCAGGCCCTCAGCTTCCCGTTCAGCAACGATGCCAATGACGCTTCTTGTTCCAATATCAAGGGCAAAAATTCTTTCCTTGCGTTCCTTGCGCTCCTTGTGGGTATCTTCTTTTTTGGTGGTTTTGGCTTTCCGGCCCCGTTTGGCAGTCGTAGCTGCCTTTGTGGTTTTTGTAGACTTTGAACTTTTTGTTTCGGTTGATTTTTTGCTTTTTGCAGCCTGGCTGCTTATTTCTGTTGTTAGGGCACTTTCCATGGAATTCTCCTCATTTATAAAATTTAAAAGGTTAATTTGAATATATAGCGAATAAATTAATAGAGCGAGATTAAAAATAGTCCCTGACTCTATGGGCAGGGGAAGGCAAACATTATCAGGCTGGGGCATATTTTCATCTTGTGCGACGAAAAGCTGGTGCTCCCGGATAAAACGCGGATTGTAATATTTTTTTGAAGAAAAATATTTGAACAAATTCGTTATAATCCTTTTATGTTTGCCAAATATACATATATTATATATGATTTTTTTGAGTGAATAAAGGCATTATGTCGTTAATGGAGGAATTAATTCTGATATGACCGGGTCAAATGAAGTAATAACAGGCAGTGATTATAAACGCATGATACTGGGTGCGTACAGTGAATTTCTGAATGAATATGAAAACATCAATGCTGTAAAGAAAAATAGCACATTTTTTTATTCCGGCAAGCCCGGCTCTGATGTGCTGAGGACCATGGGAGCTGCAGTTATTCCATTAAATGAGGCTGTAAATGAGAGCATCGGTGGATTGTCCAGGAGGGTAGCTGATGCTTCCGTTTTAGGTGCCCGTGGCAATGCAGGGGTAATTGTCTCACAGATTCTTCGTGGACTGGCCAAGGGGCTGATCGGTAAATATAACGCAACCTCCCAGGAATTTGGCAAGGCCTTTCAGTATGGTATTTTATATGCACAAAAAGCAGTTCCTGATGAAAAGAACAGACCGATTATAGTTGCTTCCAAGGTTGTAGCCAAAGGTGCATATGATGCTGTCAGGGCCGGCAGACCGATAAGTGATGTGCTTATCGCCGCAATAAAGGCTGGTTCAGAATCATTTTCCAGTGATGTAGACTGTGGAGAAAAGATAATGCAGGTTTTTTTGGAGGGGTGCCTCAAGGGCCTGCAAGGGAATTTTACGCTGCCGCCACTGGAATTTGGCAGTAAGGTGTATGAGGCAAAGGGAATAGTTAGTCCCTTGAATGATATTGCCAGACCGTATTGTGTTACATTTATAGTGGCAAATCCCAAGTTGTCAGTCCCTCTTATTGAAAAGGAACTGCAGGAAATAGGGAATTTTGTCGTTGTGGAACGGCGTTTTAAGGCCATTTTTATACACATTCATTCGGAACACCCTGGAAGGGTGCTGGAACGGGCAGTAGCCTGGGGCCATGTTGGCGAAATTCATATTAATATTATGGCTGAGCCCCATGCTATGGCCATGGTTCAGCAGTCCTGCCTTATGCCGTTGGCCCTGCTTACAGTGGCAAGGACTGTGGAATGGGCACAAAAGCTACAGGAAGCCGGTGCAATGGTAATAGTTGACGGCAGTGATGAATCGGGGCCGTCAGTAGAGGAAATAGTAAATGCTGCCCATAGTGATGTTGCCAATAAATATGTCCTGCTTACCGATTCAGAGCATCTGCGACTGGTCATGCACCAGGTGAAACGCATCCTTGGAGATAGGGTGAGTGTTGTGGTGGCAAATAACCAGGAAGAACAAATATATGCTGTAAGGGCATTCTTTCCTAATCTGAGTATGGAGGAAAATGTTGTGCAGATGAAGGAGGCTGTGCAGAAGGTAGCCCAAGGCTGATTACTGATAATGTTCCGGTAAAACAAGAAAGGAGCTGCTGCAAAGCAGCAACTCCTCTAAAGCGAGATCATATATGTTCAGTCCATCAGGCTAAACCTGCATGTTCAAGTGGGTATCCTAAGTAACAACTTTTGCTATTCGTTCAGGACGATCCAGCATCCACTGCACAAAATCAGATTCCCTTATAGGTAAGAGTCGGTTAGACGATGAAAGGACTGACATAGAAGATAATCCCTCTTTAGTGTATATTACCACAGGGGGGAAGGAATAACAAGACTTGACAAATATCTACCTTAATGCGTAAGATTAAAGAATGAGCTACTTTCACAACCTGAAGGGAGCGTTCCCACTGGGCATATGGGGAACGGTACTGCGTGCCTTAATATTTATTGGGGAGGATGAAAAGCATATGGGTGATGAACAGCTTATGCGGGCCATATTGATAGAACCGGGAAAGGACCCTGCAATAATCAGACTTCCTGCAGCTCATGGTTTACATGATGAGGCTATTAAGGATACCTTGGAGGGTAATTATGGCGCAGTGGAGTTCTTTCGGATTCAGCCTGGGATTTCCTTGTTTATACTGGTAAACGATTTGGCAGCCACTCTGGGAATGAAGGCCAACCGTCGTTTTCCGGGAGAGGACAGCGACCAGATTATATGGGGCAAGGCTATTTTTATTGCGGCCTATAATGGTGAGGATGAAAATAAGGAGGGGACATTGGATATGTCTCAGGAGATGTGTCTGATGTTCATTGAACAGATAAAGCTGAATTTTCAGCTGTGTGATGGTACTGAGGAGCCACGGCCTGAAGATACGCTGTATTATGATGAGGACCAGGATGGCAATCCTGCTCCGTACAGGTGGCTTGAAATATCGGAGCCGTCCAATTTGCCGGAGCCGTTGCAGGCGGGAAGAGTCATGTTCTATCGCATGCCCGCCCAGGAGGTTATGGAGATTAACAAGAGATTTTTTAAAAAAGTGGCAGTATATACTTCCGGTGCCAGGCTTAATTAGATGACAGCAGTAGTATTGCTGTTATTGACCGGAGCTTTAGATGCTGTCTGAATTGGACCAGGGAGAATAATTAACGATTTTGTTATTAAAAATAAAAAAGGGAGACAGAATAAATATGGATAAGATTTACAGTGTTGCCGTCAGTTGCCGCGGAGCAAACGGTTGGGTTGAATTTGATACAGAAGCGAAAACAGTAAAGGTTTTTCTTGATGATGCAAAGGCTGTGGCTGATGCAGAGAAATTTCTTACTGAAAAGCACCAGATAAAAATTCCGCAGGAATCCTTGTTGGATTTCATAGAAGAAACCATTGATCCACTGGCTGATGTGGAGAGCTTTCAGACTGTGCTCACCCGTCTGTGGGAAAATACGGAGGTTCATGTGGATTGGAGCCGTCCTGTAGATTATGTTAAGGCGCATCCAACGCTGGACTGAGTTTTAGGGTAAAATTTTCAGACAATAAATTTTTGAAATAAAAAGGCTCCTGCAAATCAGATTATTATGGCTGATTTGCAGGAGCTTTTGTGATGAATAAAATCGGCAACAGCCCCAAGGTTTTATGAATTATGGACTTATTTTTGCCAAATAAGTTATATCATTCCGGCAATCTTCTGTTCAGTAAGTCTTCAAGGGTTATGCCAAAAAAGAAATCATGGGTAATCTGCTCAAATTTTTCCCACATTGGGATAGTATGGCAAAACGGCTTACGCTCGCAATGTTCAGAATTGCTGCTGAGACATGAAACGATGGCCAATCGCTCCTCGGTTAATGCAAGAATTTCACCTACAGTATAATCCTTTGGCGGCCTTGTGAGCCTATACCCACCACCTTTGCCACGATGTCCCTCTAACAGGTGGTTTTGAACCAAAACCTTAATTATTATTTCAAGATATTTTTTTGATATGCCCTGCCTTTGGGCTATTTCCTCCAAAGGAATATAGTTATCAGAGGCCTGCTCAGCTAGATCAAGCATGACGCGTAATGCGTATCTGCCTTTTGTGGATATCATAATATCACCTCTTTGTTGTTTATTCGTGAAATATTAATTTATATTATTATACTAAATAAGTTGGAATTAAGCAATAAAAACCTATTGACATAATAGGTATAATGGGATTAATATTTGAGTATCGAACGAGAGGAGGCTTTGTTATGATTTATGCAGATAATGGAGCGACAACTAAAATCAGTAAGCAGGCCCTTGAGGCCATGCTGCCATATTTTGAATCCAATTGGGGTAATCCGTCCAGCCTGTATCATTTTGGCCAGCAGGCCAAAGAGGCCCTTGAATCAGCACGGATGCAGATTGCAGCCTGCTTGGGAGCTGAGCCGGAAGAGATTTATTTTACTTCCGGGGGCAGCGAAGGTGATAATCAGGCCCTGGTCTCAGCCGCGGTGAATGGTGCCCGTAAAGGGAAAAAGCATATTATTTCAACTTCCTTTGAGCATCATGCCGTGCTTCATACCCTGAAAAAGCTTGAGCGGCATGGTTTTGAGGTGGAGCTGTTGGATGTTCATGAAAATGGCATTATTTCCCCGGAGCAGGTTGCAAACAGTATTCGCCCTGATACATGCCTGGTAACCGTTATGTTTGCCAATAATGAAATTGGTTCTATCCAGCCTATCCAGGCAATTGGAAAAATATGTCGTGAAAAGCAGGTGATTTTTCATACAGATGCTGTCCAGGCGGCAGGGCATATCCCTATTGATGTGGTTGCTCAGCATATAGATATGTTGTCTGTATCGGCACATAAATTTCATGGACCAAAAGGCATTGGGGTCCTTTATGCCAGAAAGGGAATTCCGTTGACCAATATTATTGAGGGTGGTGCCCAGGAACGGGGCAAACGCGGTGGAACTGAAAACCTGGCAGCAGTAGTGGGTATGGCAGTGGCATTAAAGGATGCCTGTGATAATTTGCAGGAAAATGCTGATCATGTCACCATGCTGAGGGAAAAATTAATAGGTGAGCTGAATAAAATCCCCCATAGCATATTAAATGGTGACAGGGATAAACGCCTGCCTGGGAATGTTAATTTCTGCTTTGAGGGAATTGAAGGGGAAAGTATGCTGTTATTATTGGATGACAGGGGTATCTGTGCTTCTTCAGGGTCTGCGTGTACATCAGGCTCATTGGATCCAAGTCATGTGCTGTTGGCTATAGGGCGCCCCCATGAGATAGCACATGGTTCTTTACGGTTGTCCCTTTCAGAATACAACACAATGGAAGAAATAAATCAAATTGCGGAGGCCGTAAAAAATGTGGTTGAATACCTTCGTGGAATATCACCACTATGGCATGAGAAGGTGGCAGGCAAGCGGGAATTTTTGCTGCCATAAAAATCAGTGAATTATAACTCGGTGTAAGACGTCCCCTTCCTCTATAGGTGGGGTGGACAATCTTTAACAGGTGGTGAGCATATCTTCCACCTCGTTGCGACACGAAGTTAGTCCCTTTAGGGGAAACGCTAATGGGAAGATTTTTCTTTTTTAAAAGAAAAATTTGAACAATGGCGTTATAATCGTATCAGTTCAGATAAGAAAGGAGATAATTATGGCTCTTTACAGTGATAAGGTAATGGATCATTTTCGAAATCCAAGAAATGTAGGTAGTATAGAAAATGCTGATGGCATTGGTGAAGTTGGTAATGCACGGTGTGGCGATATAATGAAGATATACCTGAAAATTGATGATGATATTGTAACAGATGTTAAATTTGAAACCTTTGGCTGTGGTTCGGCTATTGCTTCAAGCTCTATGGCTACAGAGCTTATCAAGGGCAAGCCGTTGTCTGAGGTAGCACAGCTTAGCAATAAGGCTGTTACAGAGGCTTTGGACGGACTTCCACCCCATAAGCTGCATTGTTCGGTATTGGCAGAAGAGGCCATACAGGCAGCCATTGATGACTATCACAAAAAGACGGAAGCTATAGTACAACAGAACTAAAAACTTCAGTAAAAAAACAGCCCTGTTAGATGCTTTTGTAAGGCAATCAAACAGGGCTGTTTTGGATTAATGTTCACTTTTAAAAATCATCATTTTTGTGGTCTTTTAAAAGTCCTACAGCAGCACTGGCGCCAATGCGGCTGCAGCCTTCAGAGACGTACTGCTTCATATCCTCTATGGTTCGGATGCCACCGGCAGCCTTGATTTTTACATTGGGTCCTATATGTTTGCTGAAAAGAATAATATCTTCATGGGTAGCCCCTCCGGTACCAAATCCGGTGGAAGTCTTGATAAAATCCGCATGGCCATCTGTTACACATTGACAAAGTCGGATTTTTTCTGTCTCATCCAGATAACAGGCTTCAACAATTACCTTTAATATATTGGTTCCGATAGCTTCCTTGATGGAAGCTATTTCAGAGGTGATTTTGTCGAAATAACCGTTTTTGGCATCAGTAATGTTTATGACCATATCAACTTCCTGGGCACCATCTTTTATGGCCTGTTGAGCTGCTTTTATTTTTGTTTCTGTTGTATCGTAGCCCAGAGGGAAACCAATGACGGTACAAATTTTTAGTTGATTACCATAGGCTTTGCTGACCGGTGCAACATAAGATGCAGGAATACATACTGATGCAGTTTTGCAATTAATTGCCTCCCTGCACAGCTGCTGTATTTCCTCCCAGGTTGCACCAGCCTTCAGTAGAGTGTGATCGACTTTTTCAAGTATTTCAAATCCCTTCATAGAAAATCCTCCTGTATCGTGTTATATTTTATTATAACGCAGTTGTTTAAAATTTTCTCCTTTCAGATAAAAAACTTTCAATTGGCGTTACAATACAGTGTTTAAGGGTGATTGATATGAAAGCAATAAAAAATGGGCGGTTGATTGTTCCTGATTCTCGGGGGGAATTTCGCGCAGAGGATAACAGGGTGATTATTTTTGGCGAAACCATTGATTCAATCGTAACTGAAAGAGATTTCGCTGCCATGGAGCCATCGGATTTTGATGAGGTAATAGATGCAGGTGGCCGATATGTGTCGCCTGGATTTGTCAATCTCCATGTTCATGGTTGTGTAGGGGCAGATACCATGGACTGTGATACTGCTTCATTGCATAAGATGGCTGTTTTTCAGGCTTCTACAGGGGTTACAGCTTTTTTGCCTACCACTATGACCTATGATATGCCACGAATATACAGGGCTTTGGATGCTGTAAGGGAAGCCGGTGAGTATACAGATGGGGCACATATTATTGGGGCACACATGGAAGGCCCATTTATCAGTGAACAGTACAAGGGAGCCCAGGCCTCATGCAATATACAGAAAGCAGCATATAGCCTTTTGGAAGGCTATGAAAAGGTTGTACGCCTAATAACGGTTGCGCCGGAGGAAATTCCTGAGGGCAGTGATTTCCTTTTATCCTGTCGTAGGGCAGGTATTGGTGTGTCCATTGGTCATAGTGCAGCCAGTTATGAATGTGCAATCAGGTCTATCAAAGAAGGTGGTATTGGGCATATAACCCACCTGTTCAATGCCATGACCGGTTTTCATCATCGCAATCCTGGTATTGTTGGCGCTGCCTTGGATACGGATGTATTTTGCGAGATTATTGCTGATAACATACATTGTGCTCCATGCAGTCAGAGAATTGTACATAAGATAAAAACTACATCCGAGGTAGTCCTGATTACTGATTCCATGCGGGCCTGTGGCTTGGGGAATGGTGAATCAGAACTCGGCGGACAAAAGGTTTTTGTCAGTGGCAGCCGCGCCACACTGGCGGATGGAACTATAGCGGGCAGTGTCCTGACTATGGATAGGGCAATAAATAATTATTCTGTGAATGTGGGAATTCCGGTGTGGAAGGCTGTGGAATGTGCAACTATTACACCGGCACGGGCCATTGGCATGGATAAGGAAATCGGGTCCCTGACAGTCGGCAAGGCAGCAGATATTGTCCTTTTTGATGAGCAGGTGAATATAGCTATGACTTTTTGGCATGGAAAACAAGTTTTTTTGAAATAAATTTGCATAGTTGGAAATTACAGTATAATATGAAATAAAAATCATGTACTGGGAAGGTATTATTATGGAAATAAAAGATATGCAGGCTTTTTATGCTATAGTGGAGGAGGGCAATATCAGTCATGCGGCTATACGGCTGAATGTGGCACAGCCTGCACTGAGCCGGCAGATGAAACGGCTGGAAACCTCATTGGGAATCAAGTTGTTTGAAAGAGGAAGCCGCCGTATCAGATTAACGGATGCGGGAATGCTTTTGTATTCCAGGGTAAAGCATATTTTAGGCATGGTTGACGGAACAATGAGGGAACTGGTTGATATAGGAACCGGAGTGGCCGGAACTATCAAGCTGGGGACAATCACCTCCTCCGGGGCCATGTTAATACCGGAGCTGGTTGCAGAATATACTAAAAAATATCCTATGGTGACATTTCAGGTTTGGGAAGGTGACGGGGCAAGGGTATTGGAGCTGCTTGACAGTCACATCGTGGAGATTGCCATTACCAGGACACAGGTGGATAATGCTTCCTATGAATCCATTATCCTTCCTGATGAACCCCTGGTGTTGGCTATGCATACCAGCTTTTGCGAGGGCAGTGAGGATGATGAGTATATACATATCACCGAGCTGGCCGATAAACCACTGATTGTACCTCTTCGCTGGCGGACCAGTTTTATGAATCATTGCCAGAAAGAAAATTTTGAACCCAATATTTTAAGCGTCAGTGACAGTCAGATTCAAAATATGCTGTGGACACAGAGGGGGATAGGAATTTCCTTGGTTCCTTTATCAGCCCGTAGTCTGATGCAATCAAAGGATATTGTGTTTAAGCATCTGCGGGAGGCAGAAATATATACTCATACCGTGGTATCCTGGTTGAAGAACCGTACCATGTCCAGTAGCAGTCAGCATTTTATCAAGATGTTCAGGGAAAAATATGTTAAGTAAGCGTTACTTGGTTTAAGTCCGGCAGTATGCAGAGATACTTTTGTATTTAATTATTGAGCGTTGAGAGGTATTATGACATGGCAGAAGGAAAAAAGATTTTTATCGTTGAAGATGAGCGGAGAATTGCAAGATTTTTGCAGATGGAGTTAGAGCATGCAGGGTTTGTCACTGAGGTAGAGGAGAACGGCAGACGGGCTTATGAGCGAATCATACAGGGGGATTTTGACCTGGTGCTTCTGGATATTATGCTGCCTGAGATGGATGGCCTGACAATATGCAGAAAGGTCAGGGAATTGTCAGATATTCCCATTATCATGCTCACTGCCAGAGATGAGATTGATGATAAGGTTCAGGGACTTGATATAGGTGCTGATGATTATGTGACCAAACCCTTTGCCATACCGGAGCTTTTTGCCAGGATGCGGGTGGCCCTGAGAAAACCGGTAAAAGCTGTTGATCCTGCTGAGGAAAGCAATGAGGAACTAAAGCTTAAAAATATCACCATGAATATAACCCGGCGTGAGGTTATGGTGGATGATACAGGTGTAGAGCTTACCAAGAAGGAATTTGATCTTTTGGAATATCTGATACGCAACAAGCGTAATGTTTTGACCAGGGATCAGATCCTGTCTCAGGTATGGGGATATGATTATATGGGTGATACCAATGTGGTTGATGTGTATATCAGGTATCTGAGGGCCAAGCTGGATGATAAATTCAATGAAAAGTATATATACACTATGCGGGGGGTAGGTTATGTCGTTAAAGACTAGCCTGTGGGACAGATTTGCCAGGTATTATCGCTCCTTGCAGATATCCACCAGGCTTACTATTGTCTATGCAACAGTCATTGCTGTATTGCTGTTGTGTACAAGCTTGGCCACTATCCTTGGTATGTATTATGTAATATATCATCAGGCCGAGGTGGAGATGGATATCAGCATTGATAATGCCATGCGCCGGAGAAATGATCCACTGTATATGGCGTTGGTCAGTGATGCTGACAAGCTGCGTGATTTATCTGAGGATATTCTATTACCTGGAGTGGTATTAAGGATAGAGGATGAGGATGGCAATTTAATATATGACAGTGATAAGCATTTTTCACCATTGCCAGAGCTCAGGAGCCATATAACGGATGATCCGGTATTTTGGCGTACTGATAAATACCAATTAGTTAGATTGAAGCATTTTTTGCTTTATCACTGTGAAATTCCTGGTGACTACAATGGGAAAAAGTATACTTTATGCTTCAGCCGTGTGGTCACAGCTGAAAGGTCAATGTTTGCCAAGGTGCAGATCAGGCTGCTTTTTGGCGGCATCCTGGGTATCTTGCTGGTCATCATGATAGTGTATATTGGAATCAAAAAGGCTTTTCAGCCAATCAGGGCCTTTATAAGTACTGCAAAATCCATTGAGGTCAGTGATCTCAGTACCAGGATTGAAGTGCCACCAAGCCATGATGAGCTCACTGAGCTGGCATCTACATTTAACAGGATGCTTGATCGCATAGAGGAAGGCTTTCAGCAGCAATGCCGTTTTGTATCTGATGCATCCCATGAATTGCGTACACCTATTACTGTTATTAAGGGGTATGCTGATCTCTTAAGTCGGTGGGGCAAGTCTGATGAGGCCGTGTTAAAGGAAGGTATTGAGGCAATTCAATCTGAATCAGAGGATATGCAGGAGCTTATTGAAAAACTTCTGTTTTTGGCCAGAGCAGATCAAAACAGGCAGATTGTGCACAAGGAGCCTCTAGCCTTAAGTGAGCTTATTGATGATGTATATAAAAAGCAAAAGATCGCCGCTGACACACACACTATCGAGTTATTAAGAAATGATGAAGGTATGGTGCTTGCGGATAAGGTTATTATGAAACAGATGATGCGGATCTTTTTGGAAAATGCCATAAAGTATACTCCTGAGGGTGGAACAATAACCTTGAGCAGTCAGCGGCTGCCAAGTTACATGTGTGTGGAAATAGCAGATGATGGTATAGGTATTGCCAAGGACGATCAGGAAAAAGTTTTCCACAGATTTTATCGCGTGGACAGTGCCCGTACCAAGGCTGCAGGTCAGCCGGGAGGTACAGGGCTGGGATTGTCTATTGCTCAGTGGATAGCAGATAACCATGATATAGGGATATCCCTGGAAAGTGATTTGGGTAAGGGGACGAAGTTTATTTTGATGATTCCTTTACTTGAACATGTGGATAATTAATCTGGTATATTGAACTAAAAAAGTCATCCTCACAGCTCATTTGAGGATGACTTTTTTGCCGGCTCTATCTGAAAAATTAAGGGCCGAAACCGTATTATTGTACTGCTTTTACTGGATGGTTGTGGTAATCAGGGCCATGAACACCAGATCCCCTTCGGTGGCACAGTTCTCGATACCATGTCCTTCGCCGTCAGGACAATAGGTAGTAGTGCCGGCAGAGAGGGTCATTTCTTTTCCGTTGTCATTATAGAGAGCCTGTCCCTGAAGGATGTGATAGGTCTCGGTATTGCCATGGTGCTCATGATATCCTATAGAGCATCCTGGTGGTATGGTAACCTTGGCGAACATTTCATTACATCCCAGCTCGTTTTCACCCAAAACCTTTTCAATGGTAATGGTGCCCTTTCCACCCGCTTTTTTTTCTGCTTTAACAACATTGCTTTTAATTATTGCCATTGTAACTTCTCCCCTTATTATAATATAAATATGGCCGAGGTGTTCTCTGCCATAGACGGCACATTGTGAGGATATTTCCTGATTGTAATTACTCACACACCAATATTATAGTACAATGAAGTAAATATGTGCAATCAGTGATAAAAAGTAACTATGAGTCAGGAGCAGTTTCATGATATATTTGTTGAAGTTTGGTGCCAGTCTTTTGATGCCGCCGGGAATTTTTTTAATATGCTTTTTTATAATTGCCTGTATAATATGGCGAAGGGGACATTCTGCCATAGCCAAATTCATGGTAGGGCTGAATATAGTTTTTTATCTGCTGTCAACCCAATGGATTTCCAGTATCCTGATTGGTTCACTGGAGGCTCAGTGCCCATCACCTGATACGATGGAGGGGGATTGTATTGTAATGCTGGGAGGCGGGGCTTCTGCCGGGACACCGGCAGTTCAAGGTACAGGCAATCTTTCATGTGTTGCAGAAAGCAGGCTTACAACGGCAGCACAGCTATATCGTCTCAAACCACTTCCCATAATAGTTTCGGGGGGACAGGTTTATGCTGACAGTGGCAGTGAGGCGAATATTGCCAAACGCGACCTGGGTCTTTTAGGCGTTCCTCCGGAAATGATAATCGTAGAGGATAAAAGTCTCAATACGCGTCAAAATGCAGTAAATACCTGTGAGATAATGAAAAAACAGGGGTGGTCGCGCCCCATTTTGGTGACATCGGCATTCCATATGGACAGGGCGGTATTGAATTTTCAGAAGGAAGGTATAGAGCCTATTCCTTTTGCAACTGATTACAGGGTAAGCCAGCCACGGTATTTCCACTGGAACAAGTTGAGTCCGTCAGCCCAGGCACTGGAAGACAGTGAGCTTTTCCTGAAAGAGAAATTACGGATTTTTGTCACCAGGTATTTTGAATAAGAAGGTTTATATATGATAAAAAAATTAACTGAAGGCAAACCAGCCAAGCTGATATTGTATTTTACCCTGCCATTGATAGGCGGTAATATATTTCAGCAGTTATACAGCTTTATTGACACCTTGTTGGTAGGCCGCTTTTTGGGGGTAGAAGCCCTTGCTGCCGTAGGCTGTACCGGTTGCCTTATGTTTTTGCTTGTAGGATATATGATAGGCCTGTCATCAGGACTGTCTATATATACGGGACAGCGTTTTGGTGCCAGGGATTATACCGGAGTGCATAAAAGTGCCGCTGCGTGCCTGATGCTGGCGCTGGTAATAGGCGTTATTATGGCAGTATTGGGGGTTCATTTCGCCAGGGATATCCTGGTTATTATGGATACTCCACCGGATATACTGGATGGAGCAGATTCCTTTATATCCATTATTTTAGGGGGAATTCCTATTACGGCGGTGTTTATGCTGGAAACTAATCTCCTACGGGCTTTAGGGGACAGTCGCCGCCCGACGATTATTTTAGCTATGGCATTATGTATCAATATAATAATCGAGCCCATTTTTTTGTTGGTATTCGACTGGGGGATTCCCGGCGCCGCTTATGGTGTGCTCGTATCTCAGTTCTTGGGAGCAGTGATAGTTTTTGCCTATATATGGAACAAGGTTCCTTTGCTGGTAATCCGCAGGAAGGACTGGGACTTTGACTGGACTTTTGTAAAGAACCATCTCATGATAGCCTTGCCTATGGCTTTTCAGACCTCCATAATTGCCTTGGGGACTGTGGTGGTTCAGATTGCCCTGAACAGGCTGGGGCCTATCCCGGTAGCAGCATATGCTGCTGCCCAGAAAATTGAGACAATTGCGTTGATGCCAATGATGTCCTTTGGAATTGCCATGGCGGCATATACGGCACAGAATTATGGTGCTGGTAAGTTTGCCCGCATCAAAAAGGGCGTCAATCAATGTATAATCATGTCCGGATCCTTTAGTTTGGCTGTGGGGATTTTTAATGTTATCTTTGGGTCATCCATTATGGAGCTCTTTGTTGGTGATTCTGCGCCGGAAGTGGTAGAGCTTGGACAGGTTTATATAGTTACCACCAGTGCATGTTATTTTGTACTGGCATTGTTGTTTATTTACCGCAATACCCTTCAGGGGCTGGGACAGAGCTTTGTACCCAGCTTTGCCGGAGTAATGGAGCTGGTGATGAGAACAGTGGTAGCCCTGTGCTTTGTTGATACCCTTGGCTTCTGGGGGGCAACCATAGCCAGTCCGGCGGCCTGGTTTGGTTCGTGTATTCCTTTGGCCATAGCGTACTATTATACATTGCGCAGGCTGAAAGTAAATATTAGGGAAATAAAAAATAATTAGACATTTATTGGATGTCTGCAAGCGTTATAACTCGGTGTAAGATGTCCCCTTCCTCTATAGGTGGGGGGACAATCCTTAACAGGTGGTGAGCATATCTCCACCTCGTTGCGACACGAAGTTAGTCCCTTTAGGGAAAACGCTAATTGGAAGATTTTTCTTTTTAAAAGAAAAATTTGAACAATGGCGTTATAACCATTGTATTTACTCTGTTAGCAGGCATTAACGGCCCATAAAAATCCGATTAATTAAGGCTCATTAAAAAAATAACAAGGAAATCCAGATTTTATCACGAAGTATACAACAATGATTATCGATAGGGGGATTTTCTATGGAGCTTAGATTAAAATCAGGTTTTGTATTTGATTACACCAATCTTGTGGGGGATGGAAAGGTTACTGAGGCTGATGTTCAGGGGTTGTCAGCAAAGATTTCAGAGGCCAATAAGGCTATTGGCGTAATGAGGCGTGATGGTATTATAAGGGGGCACCTGTCCAAGGATGGGACACCTGAAAAGGTATATTTTTCACAGCTACCATATGTTGAAGAGGGTAACCTTAATTCACCGGCATCCATTGCCCACCTCAAGGAGCTTACCAGGTCTGTTAGGAATCGTGTGGATGCAGTGGTATCCTTGGGAATTGGCGGGTCATATCTTGGCAACAAGGTTATTTTTGATGTTCAGTGTGGTGAATTCTGGAACTCAATGACCAGTGAAGAAAGGGATGGATTGCCAAAGATTTATTTCAGCGGTCAGAATATCGACCCTAGGCGCACTGGTGATCTGATCAAAGAACTGGAGCGTTCAGCACGGATTATCAAATCCCATGCCAAGAGAAAAATGGTTGTGGATTTGATGGTTATTTCTAAATCCGGCAGTACATTGGATACCATGTCGAATTTTATGGTGATTTATGATGCCCTGAAGGGTAACCCGGATATAGATGTGGAGATTATTGCTGTCACCGATCCAAATGAGGAAAAGCCTACCCTTCTGAAAAAATTGGCCATGGAAAATAATTGGCCACAATATAGTGTTCCTGATGGAGTCGGAGGAAGATTTTCAATTTTCTGCGATGTAGGGCTGGTTTTGGCTGCAGTCTGTGGCTTTGATATTGAAGCTTTCCTGTCCGGAGCAAAGGATATGGATATAGCTTGTCAGGATGAGGATGTATGGAAGAATCCGGCACTTTTGAACGCAGTCCTGAAATATATTGCAGCGGAAAAGTATGGTCGGGATATGGAAGTTATGATGCCATATGGGGATTATCTTAAATCTGTTTCTGAGTGGTATATCCAGCTTTTGGCTGAGTCCCTGGGTAAGCAGGTTGACCGCAGTGGCAAGGAAGTCCTTTATGGACGCACGCCGATTGTGGCAGTGGGAACAACTGATATGCATGCCCAGACCCAGCAGCATCAGGAGGGAAAATTAAACAAGGTAGTTCAGTTTATCCGGATAGAAGAATGGGATACGGATTTTGTTGTACCAAATGTTTTCCCTGAAGCGAAAAAATTGGCGGATATCTCTGGTGTCAGGATGAGCCAGGCACTGGAAGTGGCACGGAAATCGAATGCTTCGGCTTTGGCGTCCAATAACAGATTTAATGCACTGTTCTCGTTGCCAAAGCTGGATGCCTATCATTTAGGTGAGCTGTTGTATATGCTGGCGCTGTCCATAGCCTATGAAGGCGAACTGGCTGATGTGGATGCATTTAACCAGCCGGGTGTTGAAGCCTATAAGCGCATTATGGGACCGAGCTTGCAGGAATTAAAAAAATAACGATGTTCAAGATATCCCCCTGCTATACAGCCGGGTGGAATCAAACATCAACAGGTGGTGCTGTTGCTAACTGCCTGTCTAACAAAATATCATAGTGATGAGGCTTCGCGGGCATGTATTCCTTTTGCATGGTTGCCTTGTCAGCACGATATGTCGAAAAGGAGTGGCAGATTTGCAGGGGAATTTTGTGGACCTTGTGAAAAGAGCTGGCCGGCATTGTTTGCGATTATTCAGAGATTATTGGCAGATACGCATTCTGGCTATAATGGTGGTGTGTGTGTCAATGGTGTTGTTAAATGCAGATGGCCTGGGGCAGCAGCCCCAGGCCATTACTGTTTTTTCAGAGGGAAGAAAGGTGCAGGACAATTCAGGCCGATTCATTGAGATCAAGGGTATTCAGGAATCTAATAGGGGAACAAAATTATATAATCCGTTCATGGATAAAGATGAACAAAGGGAAAAGGACACTTTGCAGAAGGTGGGAAAAACACCAAAGGTCAAGGTGGAGCCAAGGAAGGAATCAGCCCCTCGTGAAAAAGGAGGCAGCTCCAGGGAGAAAGAAGCGGTCAGATTATGCGGTGTAATAATTCAAAATAACAGAAAATCAGCACTCATTGAAAAACAGGGCCATCAATATATATTGGCTGAGGGAGAACAGCTTGATGACATCAAGATTGAAAGCATTGGCACTACAAGTGTGTATGTCACTATCAGTGGAGTAAGGCGGACATTATATTCCGGAGCTTTCTAAAAAAGGAATGGTGCATTTTATGAAGATGAAAATAATAGTATTCATTATGTGTGTATTGTTTGGGACCGGTAATTGTGAGGCCTTAAATATCAATGTATCTGATGGCAGTGCCCACGAACTTATTAAATATATCGCAAGGGAAGGAAATATCAATGTTTTGATGGCCAGTAATTGTGATGCGAAAATAAGTATCAACCTTCAGGATGTTACCCCACTGGAGGCTATAAAAAGAATTTCCCTCATAAGTGGAATGGAGGTAACCGAAGCGGAAGGAGCATTGTTTATAGGGCCAAGGGAAAAGGTTAATGCACAATTTGGTGATGTGCATATCATTCCTGTTCAATATGCGGATCTGGATGAGCTGAAAAACGAGGTGGAAATGTTCTTGGGGAATAAAGATAGTATCTCGGAAAGGGTAACGGTTCAAAAGCGTAAAAATAAAGAAGGAAAAAGAAAGAGTGATAATAATACCGGTGAATCAACTGAAGTCATACAGAACCGGGGACGGATCGGAACCAACACAATAAAGCTGGGGGTGGATATTAATACCAGGTCATTATTGATATATGGTACACAGGAGGATGCAGCTGCGGTAAAACGACTGGTGGAATGCCTGGATGTGCCGGCGGCGCAAGTGTCATTGGAGGCTAAGGTAGTAGCAGTAAAAAGGGATGATGCGGAGAATTTGGGAGTTACCTGGAATTGGACCAGTCTGCCGCACAATTTTTCCTATGAAGCGTTGGTTAATCTGTTGATTTCCCAGGGGCGGGCCAGGGTATTATCCCGGCCTAATATTCTCACCCTCCAGGGCAGGGAGGCTGTAATCAATATTGGGGGAGATGTTCCGGTGCCTGCAGTATCTGTTACCAGCACGACCACTACAACATCTATAGATTATCGCCCTGCAGGGATTATTCTTCGATGCCGTCCCTTCGTCAATAAATCCGGGGACATAGAGTCGATTCTTCATATCGAGGTCAGTGCTCCAAGCTATGTAAAAGAAATGAAGGCATACAGCTTTCAAAAACGGTCTGTGGATACCAGGGTGCGCATGAAGGATGGAGAAACATTGGTTATCGGCGGGCTGATCAGCCGGGAAGAGGCAGAACAATTCTCTAAAATACCATGGCTAAATAAAATTCCGATTTTAGGAAGTTTGTTTCAGTATCGAAGTACAAAAGTCTTAAATGAGGAAATTATGGTGTTTATAAAGGCTCAAATACTTCAATAAAAAATTTATGTATGTTATAATGATAATGTATTATCTTGTTGGAGAACATGAAGAGAGGGAATTGTAATGGCAATAAGAGTGATGATTGCTGATGATCATGTCCTTTTAAGACAAGGCATTAAGAGGGTGCTGAATTTTGAAGAGGATATTGAAGTTGTAGGGGAAACCGGTGATGGTCAGGAGACCATGGCAAGGACCCTGGTCTTACAACCAGATGTTTTATTATTGGATATCAACATGCCAGGCGGAATAAGTGGACTGGATGTTGCCAAGCAGCTTCAGACCGTTAAGTGTGATACTAAAATCATAGCGTTGACTATTCATGATAATGATAATTATGTAATAGAAATGTTGAAAAATGGTGCTTCGGGCTATTTGTTAAAGGATGTGGAGCCTGATATGCTTATCAAGGCCATTCACATTGTGAATAATGGTGGAGTATTTATATATCCTGAGTTGGAGGAGCGTATTTTTGGCTGCATACGGGATGATGACAATATAAACGAAAAAGCCAAGGCTCTTTGGCGTTCCGGTCGCAGTGGACGGCTTACCGCCAGGGAGCTGGATGTATTATCCTGTATCGCCAAGGGGTTCAGTAATCAGGAAATTGCCAAAACCCTGTTTGTAAGCGAGAAGACAGTCAAAAATCATTTGACAAATATTTTCCGGAAGCTGGATGTTGGTGACCGCACTCAGGCATTGATTTATGTGCTTAAGCACAATATTATGAAACTGGACTGATGATAGGCGTGGGCCATAGCATACTGCTATGGCTCTTTTATTTTGTGATAATATATTATATAATTTGAAAAGTGAATCTGATTCACTAATTTATGTGTTGTGTTTTGGAGATAATATGTATCCTATCAATCTTGTATTGACGAACAGGCGCTGTGCCGTTGTTGGCGGTGGGGAGGTTGCAACCCGTAAAATATTAAGGCTGGTGGAAGCCGGGGCGGATGTAACAATTATTGCACCGACATTAACTGAAAAGCTCACAGATATGGTCAAGGTCAATAAGGTATCATGGAACAAGACAACTTACAGCAAAGGCTTGCTGCAGGATTTTTTTTGTGTTTTTTGTGCAACAGACGATGCTGTTGTAAACCGACAGGCTGCAGCTGAGGCCAGGGCGGCCGGGGCATTGGTGAATGTGGCATCTGCTCCGGAGCTGTGTGATTTTACAGTGCCCGGTGTGGTAAAGCGTGGCAGTGTTACCTTTGCAGTTTCCAGCGATGGTGCCAGCCCGGCTTTTGTAAGACTATTGCGCAAGGATTTGGAAAGGCGATATCATGAGGGCTTTGGGGAGATGGCCGAATTTCTGCAGAATTTGCGGCAGGAGCTGATAAAAAGCGGTGATTCGTCCCGCACCCGTGAGTTGCTTTGGAAACAGGTATTGAAGGAGGATATTATTCAATTAATTTTGGATAAGGATTTGAAGCGAGCGAAAAATGAAATCAGGAATTCAATTAATTGTGCTGGGATTAAATCATCGGACAGCACCCGTTGAAATCAGGGAAAAGTTCTGTTTGCCCCCTGAGGTTATCAGGAAAGGGCTGGAAAAGCTTTATGCCTATGACGATATTAATGAGGCGGTCGTCCTGTCAACCTGTAATCGCAGTGAAATTTATGCGGTGGTAAGGCGGGACTGTGTCGGGGCTGTAGCTAAATTTTGGATGGATTTGAATAATACAGAATGCTCCGGGGAATTTTTTGAAGAATATACATATTGTTATGCTGATGAAGAATGTATTGAGCATTTACTTCGGGTCACGGCAAGCCTTGACTCTTTGGTTATAGGTGAAGGCCAGATACTAAGTCAGGTTAAGCAGGCATATAATATAGCCCAGTCGTCCAATGCCACAAGCACGGTACTTAATCTTATGTTTAACCGCGCCATTGCAACAGGAAAGAGGGTGCGTTCTGAGACTCGTATAGCTTACAGTGCTGTATCGGTCAGCTACGCAGCTGTTGAGTTGGCAAGGGATATATTGGGGGATTTTACAGACTGTCAGGTATTGCTGTTTGGGGCCGGTAAAATGGCCGAGCTTACAGCAACACATTTGGTTTCCAGAGGGCTAAAATCCCTTTATGTGGCAAATCGTCATGTAGAAAGGGCAACAGAGCTGGCGGAAAGATTTAACGGGCAGGCCGTGGAGTGGCCTGAGGTATATGGCCTCCTGCAGTCCATGGATATTGTTATTACTTCTACCGGGGCTCCACATTATGTCATACATAAGAAAGAGGTATTACATGCTATCGACAGTCGCCAGGGCAAACCATTGGTGCTGATAGATATTGCTGTGCCAAGGGATGTAGACCCGGCTGTGGGGGATTGTCCCGGCGTTAAGCTGTTCAATATTGATGATTTGAAGGCCGTGGTAGATGACAATATCCAGGAACGTCGCAAGGAAGGCCTTTTGGCAGAAAAAATCATCCGGGAAGAACTGGATTTGTTGATGGAACGGCTGGAATATCTGTCCATGCAACCGATAATGGCACAGCTTTCAGATAAGGCAGAATTCATCCGGTCTCAGGAAGTACGGCGAGCTATGCGCAAGCTGCCTGATATTACTGATGATGAGCTGCGGATTATTGATAAAATGACTCGCATGATAGTCAGAAAAATGCTTAGGGATCCTATGCGGATGGTAAATAAAATGGCAGGGACTTCCAGGGAGCGCGTATTGAAGTTTGCAATCAGAAAATTGTTCAAGCTGCAGGAGGAAACGATGGATGAACAGGAATAGGATCGTAATTGGTACGAGAAGCAGCCAGCTGGCATTATGGCAGGCTGATTATGTAGCTGGTGAGATACAAAGAAAATATCCTGATACAGTGGTTGAAAAGCAGCTTATTACTACCAAGGGGGATAGGATTATTGATGCACCTTTGGCCAGGATAGGTGGTAAGGGACTGTTTACCAAAGAGCTGGAAACAGCCATGCTTGCGGGAGAAATCGATATTGCAGTTCATAGCCTGAAGGATATGCCGGTAACCCTGCCTGAGGGCCTTAAAATTACTGCGGTCACCCGTCGTACAGATCCGTGGGATGCACTGGTCAGCCCCCAATATAAGCATTTTGACAAGCTTCCGCCGGGAGCCAGGATAGGTACATCCAGTCTCAGGCGCAGGGCACAATTGCTGAGTGTCAGACCGGACTTGGATATCTGCAATCTTAGGGGGAATGTCAATACGCGTTTAAGACGGCTGGAGGAAGACCATTTTGATGGGATAATCCTGGCATCTGTGGGCTTAAAGCGGCTGGGGTTGGGACACCTGGCGACAGATATATTAGGCAAGGATATATGTCTGCCTGCAGTGGGACAAGGGGCACTGGCTATAGAAAGCAGAGCCGATGATACTGTTATAAATGAGATGATAGCATTTCTTGATGATAGTGATACCAGCATATGTACAGGTGCTGAGCGGGCATTTCTGGGCAAGGTCCAGGGGGGCTGTCAGGTGCCGGTGGGTGTATATGCTTCTATTGCTGAGGGGAGCCTCCATGTGGAAGGGGTTATTGCATCCCTTGATGGGGCATGTGTATATCGTGATGAAATAACCGGTAATCCTGCCGATGGCGTTACGTTGGGGTGCAGGCTGGCTGAAGGCCTTTTGGCTGCAGGTGGTCAGGGTATATTGCAGGAACTGGGTATAGAAATTTAGCTGATTAAGGAGATTGGATAGATGTCAGGGACGGTTTTTTTGGTTGGTGCAGGCCCAGGTGACCCAGGGTTGATGACGATGAAAGCAGTAGAATGCTTAGGAACGGCGGATGTGGTTGTTTATGACCGTTTGGCCGATAAGCGTATTTTGCAATATGCGGCAGAGAATGTCGAAAAGATCTATGTGGGCAAAGCTTCCAACAGGCATACCATGACCCAGGAAAAAATATGCCAGCTGCTGGTGGATCTGGCCATGGAAGGTAAAACTGTGGTCAGGCTTAAAGGCGGAGATCCATTTGTTTTTGGGCGCGGTGGGGAGGAAGCCCTGCTGCTTCAGGAAAATGGCATCAGATTCGAAATTGTTCCTGGCGTAACATCGGCAGTATCTGTGCCGGCATATGCCGGGATTCCGGTTACACACCGAGGGATAGCCGCTTCCTTTGCAGTTGTTACCGGACATGAGGATCCTGCAAAGGAGCACTCAGATATAAATTGGCCGCAATTGGCAACGGCCACGGATACGCTGGTTTTTTTGATGGGGATAGCAAATTTGCCCGGTATAACAGCAAAATTAATTGAATACGGTAGAAATCCCGATACTCCTGTAGCTGTTATCAGGTGGGGAACAAAGCCACAACAGCAGGTGTGGACTACAATCCTGTCTGATGCAGCCCAAATGGTGGAGCGGGAAAATATTAAGCCACCATGTATTTTTATGGTGGGCAATGTTGTATCTCTCAGGGATAAGCTTGCATGGTTTGACAATCCTGCAATGAGGCCTTTGTTTGGCAGGCGGATACTTGTTACCCGGGCCAGGCCACAGGCATCCAGGCTCATGGAGGCTCTGGAATTTTTGGGAGCGGAATGCGTGGAGGCGCCTGCCATTAAAATTGAAGAGCCTGCAGATGCCTACGGAATGATTGATAGGGCAATAGAAGAAATTGCCGGATATGATTGGATTGTTTTTACCAGCACCAATGGTGTAAAACATTTTTGGAACAGGCTGCAGGCCAAAGAGCTGGATGCCAGAGCTTTGGGGAAAAATAAAATATGTGCCATAGGAACGGCTACTGCTGAGGAATTGGCTGTACACGGATTGGTGGCTGATATTATTCCGGAGCGATATCAGGCAGAGGGGATAATTGATGCCATGCAAAAGGAAGTAGGCCCCGGGAGCAGGGTGTTGATTCCCCGGGCTGCAGAAGCACGGGAAGTACTGCCGGATGCTTTGAGGGAAAAAGGTGCAATAGTAGATGTAATACCTGTCTATAATACTGTTATAGGTGACATGGAGTCAGATAATATAAGGGAACTTCTCATAGAGGGAAAAATCGATGTAATAACCTTTACCAGTTCATCTACTGTGGTCAATCTCCTGAAGCTCATTGATTCAAGGGATTTGATTCAGTCTGCGTGCATTGCCGCTATTGGACCTGTTACTGCCAATACGCTGACAAAGTACGGACTCAAGGCTGATATTGTGGCAGAAGAATATACAATATCCGGATTGGTAGATGCTATTAAGGAGGCATTTATATGATTGAACAGAAGCTCCGCCCACGGCGGATGCGCATCAATGAAAATATTCGTTCCATGGTGAGGGAGACAAGTATCTCGGTAAAAGATTTTGTTTATCCGATTTTTGTTGTGCCAGGTAATAATGTCAGGGAAGAAATATCCAGTATGCCAGGCTGTTACCATTTATCTGTGGATAAGGCCGTGGAAATAGCCAGAACAATTCATGATCTGGGAATACCGGCAGTAGAAGTTTTCGGGTTGCCTGAATACAAGGATGAACAGGGCTCCAGTGCCTGGGATATGAATTCACCGGTACAGCGCGCCATAAGTGCTATAAAAAAATCTGTTCCGGAGCTGGTTATAGTTGGAGATGTCTGTCTTTGCCAATATACAACCCATGGTCATTGTGGACAACTTTGTGGACATTATGTGGATAACGATGCTACCTTAAAGCTTTTACAGAAGGTGGCGGTTAGTCAGGCTCAGTCGGGGGCAGATATAATTGCGCCTTCAGATATGATGGATGGTCGTGTGGCGGCTATCCGGGAAGCACTTGATGAGGATGGCCACAGCAATGTCTCCATTATGTCCTATGCGGTGAAATATGCGTCGGGATATTACGGGCCATTTCGGGATGCAGCTGATTCGGCACCACAATTTGGTGATAGGCGGGCATATCAGATGGATCCTGCCAATAGCAGGGAAGCCATGAAAGAGGTTGAACTGGATCTGGCCGAGGGTGCAGATATTATTATGGTAAAACCGGCATTGGCGTATCTTGATATTGTAAGACAGGTACGGGACACTATAAATCATCCGGTGGCCGTGTATAATGTAAGTGGTGAATATGCCATGGTAAAAGCTGCTGCAGCCAAGGGCTGGATAGATGAAAAACGCATTGTATTGGAATCCCTTACAAGCATGAAGCGTGCAGGTGCAGATATTATCATTACTTATCATGCCATTGATGCAGCAGGCTGGCTGCATGAAAAATAAGCAATTATCTTGGAAAGGAAATATTATCATGTTGACTTTGGATAAATCAGCGGCTGCCTTTGAGGAAGCCAAGAGATTAATGCCTGGTGGGGTAAATAGTCCGGTCAGGTCTTACAGAAATGTGGACTGTAATCCACCTTTCATTGCCAGGGCTGAAGGCAGTCATATTTTTGACATAGATGGTAACGAGTACATAGATTATGTGGGTTCCTGGGGCCCAATGGTCGTTGGACACGCCCATCCAAGGGTAGTCAAGGCTTTGCAGGAGGCTGCTGCAAGGGGCACAAGCTATGGGGCGCCTACACTGATAGAAAGTGAGCTGGCCAAGCTGGTAATGGAGGTTTATCCATCCATTGAGATCATTCGCATGGTAAATTCAGGGACAGAGGCAACAATGAGCGCCTTGCGTTTGGCCCGGGGCTTTACGGGACGCAATAAGATTGTTAAATTTATTGGTTGCTACCATGGACATAGTGACAGCCTGCTGGTGAAGGCCGGCTCAGGGATGGCTACCTTCGGTGTACCGGACAGCCCGGGAGTTACGCCAGGTACAGCCAACGATACAATTACCATTCCATATAATGATACAGAGGCCTTTACCAGGGTTATGGATGAACATGGCGAGGAAATAGCTGCAGTTATCGTTGAGCCGGTGGCGGGTAATATGGGATTGGTGTTGCCAAGACCCGGATATTTGGATTTGCTCCGCAAGCTGACAAAGGAAAGTGGTTCATTGCTTATTTTTGATGAGGTGATGTGTGGTTTCCGTGCCTCCTTGGGTGGAGCGCAAAAGGCATATGCAGTCAAGCCGGATATTACATGCCTTGGTAAGATAATCGGCGGTGGACTTCCTGTGGCGGCTTATGGTGGACGGGCAGATATTATGAACTGCGTTGCTCCTGCCGGACCGGTTTATCAGGCAGGGACCTTGTCAGGTAATCCGTTGGCCATGACTGCCGGCTTGGAAACGCTCAGAATCATTACTGAAGAACCAGAGCCGGGAGAACCGGATTACAGCAGGGTGCTTACCATCAAAACCAAGAAATTGGTATTGGGAATCGCGGCCAAGGCAAGAGAACTGGGATTAGCATTTCAGGTACAGCAGGCAGGCTCAATGTTTGGATTTTTCTTTAATGAGCGGGAAGTTGTTGATTATGAAACTTCTGCAGCATCCAATCAGGAGGCCTTCAAGGTATGGTTCAGGGAAATGCTGGAGCAGGGCATATATTTGGCACCTTCTCAGTTTGAAACATTGTTCATGTCCGGGGCCCATACTGATGAGGATCTAGATAAAACGATAGAGGCCGCGGGGATAGCCTTGGGAAAAGTTAAAAAATATTTATATTGATAATCATTTGCATTATATCCAATAATATGTTATCATCTCATAGTGGAGATGATAACATATTGTATTGGAGGTATTTTCATATGAGTAAAAAGGCTATAGCAGCTGTTTCTGCTGCTTTGATTGTTGGAGCAACCAGTTCTGCGTTGGCTGCAGTTAATCCATTTAGTGATGTGCCGGCAGATCATTGGGCGTATGATGCTGTCAGTCAATTGCAGCAGGATGGGGTGGTAAATGGTTATGGTGATGGTACTTTTCGTGGGAATCAAACCATGACCAGGTATGAAATGGCTCAGATTGTGGCCAAGGCTATGGCCAAGAAACCTTCTTTAAGCAGTGATACATCCAGGGCTGATAAGGCAATGATTGATAAGCTGGCGGTGGAATTTCAGGATGAATTAAAAAATCTTGGTGTCCGTGTTGATGAGCTGGAAAAGCGTATAGATAATGTTACCTGGGATGGTTCCGTCAAGTATCTTTATAGAAGCGATGACCGTCCTGGAGACAGACAGACCGGTAATCAATTGGTATTACAGCTCAATCCTACCATGGCAATCAATGATAATTGGACTGCTCATGCCACCATGGAGTACAGCATGGATGCAAATGCAGCACATAATGCTACTGCCGGTGACGATGTTCCATATAATGGGTCATATTTTTCTGTTAAGGAAATATTTGCTGAGACCAGCTTTTCCGATAAGGGAAATCTCATGATAGGTCATGTTCCTGTTGAGTCAGTAGCAGACAGTGGTCTTGTTATCAGTGATGATGTTGTCGGTTTTCAGGCTGCCTATGGGGACAAATGGCAGGGAATTCTCACGGCAGGCCGATTTAATTTCGATCCTGGCAAGCACAGCAATGAAGCCGGAATGCTGATTGGCGATCCTGCCACAGACAGCCCGGTAGCAACCTATGGTTCACTGGAGTTATTGACCACAACCGACAAGTACACCTTTGGTGCTGCCTATCATACCTTCCGCAGCTCCAAAGTAGGTGAATATATTAATCTTGGTGATTATACTGACAGTTCCCTGGATATCTGGAGTGTTGGTGGAGCATACAATTTTACTGACAAGCTCAGTCTGGCAGCTGCATATGCCAAAAACTTCAAGGGCTCCGGAGTAGATGCTTCCATGAAGCGGGCATACAGTGTTCAGCTTTCCTATGGTGAGGCAGATCCTTCCCAGCCTGGTTCCTTCGGAATCTACGGTGCATACAGGTATCTTACTCGTGCGGCTGCACCAAGTCCTGCCTTTGATGGTGTAATGGCAACAGGTGATCAGAATCAGAAGGGTTGGGAGATAGGTGTATCCTTTACTCCGTTCACTAATGTGGTAGGCTCTTTGGCATACTTCAAGGGCAAGGAGTTTACTGCTGATGCCGAAACTGATGGCAAGAAATACTTTGGCCAGTTAGAATTCCTGTTCTAAGAACAATAAACAATCGATTATTAAAATCCTGTGTAACAGATACAATGCTGTTATACAGGATTTTTTTGCTGCAATAAGTTTGGCATAAAATGTTCGGCAAAAAGGAGATATATCAGGTGGAGTCCGGCTACTATCATCAGGAAATGGTGATTGTGATAACAGGTGATAACTGATAGTTACATAGCTTTTTTATGGTAAAATATATCTAAATAATATGTTGTAGAAGTCCGTGTTTTTTCAGGTCGGGTTAAATGTGAATAAGAGGGGAATTATGATGAAGATATCCAATTTGATTTCTGTTGCTCTTTTGCTTGGTATGATTGCCGGGAGTCATGGGACGGCTGTCGCAGAGTCAGCGATGGGAATGGACACCGGTGCACAGATGGAGCGGGACCGCAGGGACATGGAACGGGAAAGGGTATTGGAACAGATAGCGGAGGATGAGGCCACCAAGAAAAATCAAGTAGAAAAGGAAGAGTCTCCATATGTTTCCGACCGTATTCAGGCCAAAAAAGAGTCTTGCGACTGAAGTCTCAGAAAAGGGAAGTGTATACTTTGATACAGATGTAAATGTAAATGGAATTGTGAATATCACCACAAATGAGGGCGAAATCGTTGTAGGACATGAGGTGAAAGCCGTTGATGATATTAACATGACCACGAATAAGGGCGATATTGATATAGGCTCTGCTATCACCTCCACCGGGGGAAGCATAGGTCTTCAGGTAGGAACGGGAGATGTTACTATTGGTGATAATGGCCCGGATGTGGAAACTGTTACTGCACGGGATAATATCAATGCAAAAGTTGATTTGGGCAAGATAATGATTTATGGCAAAACCTCTACTAAAAATGGGGATATATCCATGTCAGCCGGTGAAGCTCAGTATAATCCAGGCAGCCAGAATATCATCATAAGCCAGAACGGTGTACTGCAGTCCGGGGCTGATATAGAGCTGACCGGACGCAATGGTGACCTGCATGTTACTGACCGTATTCAAAGTAATAAAAATTTGACGGTTAATACAGAAGACGCAGGAAGTGTTTATTTAGACAGTGATTTGAATGTAGATGGAAATGTGAAGATTAAGGCTAATCAAGGAGATATCATTGTTGGGGATTATAACGCCATTGTTCAATTTTTTCTTCTTTAGAAGAAAAATCTTCCAATTAGCGTTTCAACGAGCTGGGAGATATGCTCGCCAGCTGTTGTAGTTTGTTTTCCCCCACCTAAAGAGGAAGGGGACATCTTAAAGCTCGTTATATTCAGGCCAGTGAAGATATTTCCATGACGACGGACAAGGGAAATATAAATACCGTAGGAGATATCAATTCTGTCGGGGGCAATATAGGAATCAGTGCAGGAACCGGCGATATCGAACTGAAAAATGTGACTTCCGCAGGGAACATAGACATTTCCAGCATCGCACAGGGGTCAATCAAAGGCAATAATGTCACTTCAGGTGGTACTACAAGTGTTGTACTTTCCCAAGGTGATCTCTCCCTGGATCTTGCTGAAGGTGAGACTGTGGTTCTTCACATGGATGATAATACTGCTGCATCAAATGTTAACCGTGTATCAGCAAAAGCGGGGGGCGGCAATACTGCTGATGTGGACTTGTCAGGCAATTTCATTCAGATTGGTTCTATTGTTGCTGCTGACGGTACATCACCTCTGCAGGTTTCATTTAAAGGAGCAGGCGCTCAGAAGCTTATCAGCGGCGGTGTCTCTGTGGGAGGTATTCACTCACAGTACGGCACACGGATACCGAATCTCTGGACCAATCAGGGATATCTCCATGTTGACGAGGGAGACCTGGTGATAGACGATATGTTTGCGGTGAATCAGATCCATGTTGACAACAGTTATACGAATTTCGCCGTCTTTGGTGGCATTCCTGTACGGGACGGAGCCAATCTTGTCTACTGGAACAATTTTAATATGGCAGACAGTAAGGCGCGTAGCTTCCATTTATATCAGGATGGGAAGGTACGGACCAAGAGGGCTGTACTGGTTGATGCTGGCAGAAATTATAACAAGCTTTACGGGGATAATCTCAGTGTGATGGACATGATGCGTGAACGGGTTACGAATGAGCATGGTAAATATACCTTTGACAGCAGGCTGTTGACTGAGTATGGCAGGCGCATGAAGGCACCGGTGTTCTTCGGCATGGAATCAACACTTGATATTATTCGTCGGCAACATGCATCTGATGCTGAAATTGTGGTAGAATAATATTAGATATATTAAAAAAGGAGACTGATAAAATGAATAAAAAAGCAGAGGCATTTAAAGCGTATCTGGAGGAAAAGGATATCCATGTATTTGAGGTAGAGGAGCTGGAAGGAGACAGTCAGCAAACAACGGTATTTCGCTCCCGTATCACGACGGAGGGGCAGCAGCTTCCACTCATTGTGATACTGGATGAGTCAATTTTTTCACTGGTGCGGGTACAGATTTCACCAAAGGCTTTGACTGAGAGCAATCAGTTGGAGCTCCTGAAAATGATAAATGAGGAATCTGCGGCATACAAGCCTTTCAAGCTCTATCTTAATTCAGCTGGAGATTTGATGCTGGATGTATGCCTGGTTGTTGATGATAACCTGAACGGGGATATGATTTACACCATGTTCTCTGTGATTATTGATTACCTGGATGCGCATTACCGTAAATTCATGAAATGTATCTGGTAACCATATTTTTCGGTAGAGATGCTGAATTAAAATTAATCATAAATTAATCAGAATCAAATGTTATAATCCTGTATAACAGATATAATGCTGTTATACAGGATTTTTATAATAAAAAAGAAAAAGGCCGGACTGAAAAGTCCGGCAAAAAAAGAAAATATAAAAAAATAAGTGCTTTTGAGTAAGCTGTATCTACAGCTCACCTGCATAGTAGCAAATATTTGCTTAAAAGTCCAGCATTTTTAAAAAATATTTTTATTGGGATACAGACTGGAAAGGAGGTGGGTTAAAGTCATGTACAACAACGGTTTAAAAGGTTTTGTCGTGGCAGGTGCCGGTGGTATGGTATTGATGTGGTGGCTGGACAGAAAAATGGCATGATTATTATTTATTGACCTGTTGCCTCTGATATATTAGTATTAATAGGGGTATAGGATAATGCGGATGCGAATATTGGCTCCGTAAGGTTATAGGTATTAATATTCTGACTTAGGAGGATTTTTATATGATCAGGAAATTATTTAGCGTATTTTTAAGTATGGTTTTCCTTATTACTTCCACAGGGATTGCCATGGCAGAAGTTCCCAACACCGCCAATGGAAAGCTGGATGCCATTGAGAAAGTAGTATATGGTGCCACCCAGACCGGGGCCATTGTGGAAAGAATAGAGCGGTTGGAAAAGGATTTTGATGGGGGCGTTGGTAAAGGGGGAATGATGGACAGAATCAATTACTTATATGATACCACCTTCGATAATACTCAGAGTCCATCCCTGCTCACACAGCTGAATGCCTTGGAATGGACCATATCCCATACTGTAAGCATGGAACCTATACAAAAGCGTGTCAACGCTATGGAGAATACCATTCAGGGCAAGAATTCCGGGGGCTCCTTTAAGGCCAGGATAGAGAAACTTTCTACCTTTGCATTTGGGTCAACTACCATCCCACTTACCCAGGTGTCTGTTCCTGCCAATACCCTGGTTAAGGTGGCATTGGTAACCCCTATTAATGCCAAGAACCTGAAGGCGGGAGATACAATCAAATATCAGGCAGCAGAAGATGTGATTGAAAATGATATGCTTTTGATTACCAAGGGTGCTCCTGGTGAAGGCGTCATAAACAAGGTTTCCCAGGCCAAAAATTTTGGCCGTGATGCTGAGATAGAAATAGATTTTAAGAATATAGAAGCTGTAGATGGAAGCAGCTTAAGCATGACATTGGGAGAAGAATCCCAGAAGAATATGGAGCAGCTTGGTATGGCTGCCGGAGCCAGCCTGGCCGGTATGATTGTATTGGGACCTATAGGTATTATTGGTGGTGCCTTTGTCAAGGGGAAGAACATTAATTTGCCTGAGGGAACTGAGCTGTATATTCAGACCAGCAGTGACAGTACAGTATATGCTATACCAACTACCACTGCAGAATAAGGTTTTCTGTTCCTGCGATACTTTATGCTTTATAGCTGATAGCTGTATGCAGAAATAATTATCTGGCGGATATTGGCGATTTATCAGGGAATTTTGTTGGGTAAATCCTATTGAATTTATTTACGCTAATGGGAAGATTTTTCTTCTGCAGAAGAAAAATTCAACAATGGCGTCATAATGTTAAGCTTTCTTTAACAACCCTCCTGGTGTAGCCCGGGAGGGTTTTACTTTGCTTGTTTTTGCCTACTAAATGGAGTATCATATAATAGAGTAACTTTAGATAGGGGATTAATCCATGAAGAAAAAAATTAAGGCATTATTGTGTGCCGGAATTGCAGGCACATCCTTTATGTTGGGCGGAAATGCATCGGCGGCCACATATCATAGTGATACCGATACAAACGCAGATGTTTTGGATTATATAGAAAATGACAGACGGTCCCAAAGGGAAAATGCACTGACTGATGAACAGCAGAAGCTGGTACAGGATGCTTTTGAGATGCGCAAAAATCTCCATGATCCTCTTGATCCCACTAAGAATATACCAATTGCCGTTGAAGGTGATGATTTATTTTATGATCAGCGTAATGGCGATTTTACAGCAAAGGGCAATGTAAAAATCACAACATTGGATGCTCAGAGATTTCAGAGTGATTTGACAGATGGTAATCTTGATGTTCATGAAATCAAAGTTCCCGGCAAGGCACATATGTTGCAGATGACACCGGGCCAGGCCAAAATAATCCTGGATGGCTATAAGACGCAATACAATTATGAAACCAAGACCGGTAAGATGGAAGATGTGGATGGTAAGGTTGGGCACCAGTACATCAAGGGCAAGCGGATTGAACTATATCCTGATAAGATTATTGTTTACGATGGATATATGACCAAATGCTCGGCAGTAAATCCGGACTATAAGGTTACAGCCTCCAGGATTGAGGTTTATCCTAACGACAAGATGATATGCCATAACATGAAATTTTGGTTGGGAAGTATACCTGTTTATTCCACTAAAAAGCAGACATTTAAGCTCAATGGGAAGGATGGCAGTCAGCAGCTTCCAAGAGTGGGCTTCAATAAGGATGATGGCTTGTGGCTGAGCAAGGATTTTAGCTATTATCTTACGGATAAGCTATCCCTGTATGGCTTTTTTAAGTATACAACCAAGCACGCATTCCGCAATCATGGAAGCATAATATGGGATACCGGCTTAGGCCGCTTTGAGTTTATGAACGGATATTATGCCGGGAACAATCATCAGTGGCTGAAAAAGTCACCATCCTTCCTATACACAAAAACAATAAAACTGAAGGATTTTCCTATTTCCTGGGGGCTGATGTACGAACGCGGTTCCTGGAGTCAGGGGAATATACATAGTATGCATACCTATTATGGGATTACTATGTCCCATGACCCGATTGCCCTGGGCGGTAATCATATGCTTGAGCTGAGCACTAATTATTCCGTTACCAAGGAGTCAGCCAATCACAGGGATATAAAGGGTGTTGGCTATAAAGCCTTGGTACGCCGTGATGTGGATGACCGGTGGGCTTATTATGCCTTATACAGCTATACACAGGCCAATAGCAGGAATTCTGTGTTTGATTTTGATCTTGACAGCTATTCCCGCAAATTTGCTGCAGGCTTCAGTTACAGATGGGATAAGAGCAACAGGTTGGTGGTTGGTTCTGCCTTTAATGCTTCGACCCATGACCTGGAGGATGTTGACCTGTATTGGTTCCATGATATGCATTGTTATCAGCTCATTGTCAGATATCGTGTTAAGCGTCGTACAGCTGGTGTAACACTGCAGTTTAATCCATGGTGACAGAGGTGTCTATGATGAAGGAATCATTGATAAAGGTTATAGACAGGATGCAGGGCAGTGAAGTCCTGATAATTGGTGATATGATAGCCGATATCTATCTGGAGGGAACTATTTCCCGGATATCCAGGGAGGCTCCTGTACTGGTTTTGGAGCAGGCAAGCGAAAAAGTGGTTGCCGGTGGGGCGGCCAATGTGGTCAACAATGCTGCGACATTGGGGGGCAGAGTCCATGCTGCCGGGGTCCTTGGTAATGATACCGGTGCCACCGGTCTTAGTAATATATTGTCAGCCAGGGGAGTGGATATTGACGGTTTTATTCGTGACGCTTTAAGACCTACCATATCAAAAACCAGGGTTATTGCCGGAGGCAGGACCACTGTCAGTCAACAGGTGGTCAGAATTGACAGGGAGAGCAAGCTGCCACTTCAGCCAGAATATGAATCAAGGCTGGTGGGATATCTGGATGGTGTATTGCCAAAGGTTCAGGGAGTGGTGTTCAGTGACTATGGCAGTGGCACCATTACCGACAAAATCCTTAATAAAATTCTTTCCTTTTGTCAGGCGCATAATATACCTACCATTGTAGATTCAAGGTATGATATTTTGAGATTTAAGTCTGTTGATTATGTGAAGCAAAACGATGCAGAATTGGCTGCTGCAGTGGGGCGGACTTTAACAAGTGAAGATGACCTGATTGTGGCCGGCAGGGAACTGCTCAGCAGGATGGCTGCCAAGGGTGTTCTGATTACCCGTGGTGGTGATGGGATGACCCTTTTTTGTGATGATGGTTCTGTTTATAATATTCCAGTTTCGGATAAAAGTGAGGTCTTTGATGTATCAGGTGCAGGGGATACATGTGTTGCCACTGTGATATTGGCCTTGGCTGCAGGTGTGGATCCACTGTCTGCTGCAACCCTGTCCAATATAGCCTCGGGAATTGCCGTGCGCAAGATGGGAACATCTGTAGTAACCGTTGACGAATTGCGTGATTTTGTAGAAAAGAGATTGTAATTCATGTTGCATGATGCTGATTGAATGATGATGGAAAAGGGGGATGGGTTTATATTCCCCCTGCAACAGGAGATTTTTATGCTGATAGATTCCGCAAAAATAACTGAATTTTGCCAAATCCTGCGTGATGGTGGTCAAAAAATTGTGTTTACCAATGGGTGCTTTGATATACTCCATGCCGGGCATGTGAGATACCTTAATAAGGCTCGTTCCTTTGGGGACTGTCTTGTGCTGGGGCTGAATAGTGATGCTTCTGTGCGCAGTATCAAAGGACCTTCCCGGCCAATCAACAATGAGCTTGATAGGGCTGAGGTGGTTGGAGCTTTGGGCTGTGTTGATTATGTGGTTATTTTCGATGAGCCTACGGCAGAAGCCCTGATAACAAAGGTTCATCCTGATGTTTATGTCAAGGGTGGAGATTATACCATTGAGACACTGCCGGAGGGGCAGATCGTGCAGGCATATGGTGGTACGGTGGAGCTGGTACGGCTGGTGGAAGGCCGTTCTACCACAAGGGTTATCGAGAAAATTCAGGCAGGAGTATGATGATGAGGGATATACAAAGTGTACTTGTTGTTAAGTTGAGTGCTATCGGAGATGTTATTCATGCGTTGCCGGTGTCCTACGCCATAAAGGAAACCTATCCTGACGCCAGGGTCACCTGGGTGGTGGAACCGCCTGCCTATGATATTCTAAAGGATAATCCATATATAGACCGCATAATTGTTTTTGAGAAGAAGAAATTTAAGTCTTTAAAGGGTTTCATCAAGAATTATGGGCCTTTTACCAAGATTCTCAATGCCGATAAATATGATGTTTCCCTTGATCTCCAAGGATTATTTAAATCTGCTGCCATTGCCTGGGCAGCCAAAGCACCTTTGCGCCTGGGTACCTGCAACATGCGTGAAATGAGTCATAAAATAAGTCGGCCAGTGGTGGGAAGGTATGCCCAGGGGCATATAGTAGAACGATATCTTGATGTAGTCCGGGAAATGGGCTGCAAGGTTCAGGATGTCGTTTTTCCTATGGAAATTTCTGATTCAGATTGTAACACTGCCATTAATGCCATGAATCATGCCGGCGCCCACATGGATAATCCATATGTGGTACTCGCAGTTGGCGCCAACTGGCCCAATAAACGATGGCCTACAAGATATTATGCACAGCTGAGTGATTGGCTCTATGGACAGAAAATCATTCCTGTAATCATTGGCGGTGGTGCCTTGGATGCACAGCTGGCTGCTGATATAGAAGGTGCTGTAGAAATACCACCAATCAATATGGTTGGAAAAACTACTTTAAAGCAATTGGCTTATGTGATTAAAAATGCCTGTGCCGTAGTTGGTGGAGATACCGGACCTGTGCATCTGTCTGCAGGGTTGGGAGTAGATACCATCATGGTTATGGGCCCGACTGATGCTAACAGGAATGGTCCCTATGGACAGCTGGATAATGCCATTGAATGCAACCGTCCTTGCCGATATTGTTGGAAGCGTGCATGTCCAAAGGGGTTGGATTGCCTTTCGGTAATTCATCCTGAGGATGTGGAAAAAAAGCTGGATATTATATTAAGGAAGCATTTGAAGTAATAGCCGGATTTATGCCTGTGTGAAGGAAAGTCTATATGAATTTAAAAGATTTTAAGCCAAAGAAAATAATTATTATAGATCTGGCCTTTATAGGTGATGTGATTTTGGCCACTCCTGTTACCAGAGCCGTACATGCCAAATGGCCTGATGCAGCAATCACAATGCTGACTGTACCACTTACCGCACAGGTTGCCCAGATGAATCCGTATGTTGATAAAACCATTGTTTATGACAAGCGAGGTAGGCATAAGGGGCTTTGGGGCATGTGGCAGATGGCAGGTGAACTGCGAAAGCATAATTACGATTTGGCGATATGTATGAATTTTGCCGTTAGGGGTGCCGTAGTTGCCAGACTGGCAGGAATTCCATATCGTTTGGGATATGATGCCCAGCATGGTGGGTTGTTTTTAACATGGGCGATGAGTCATATCCGTCATGGGATAAAACATGAAACCTTGAATCACCTGGAGGTGTTGGAGCCCATTGGGCTTTCTGCAGAGGATACATCCCTGGAGCTGGAGCCTCCAATGGAGGCAGTAAATATGATGCATAGCAGGATGCGCCAGATGGGAATAGTCCCGGGGAAATATTATGTAGTGTGTCCCTTTGGCAGCTATGAGCGAAAGAACATGCCTCTTTCCACTGCAGCGCAATTGATTCGGGAATTAAACAGCCAACTGCCTGTCTACCTGATAGGTGGTCAGGGGGAGAAAACGGGCCTGTTGGGCTATGCCAAGGCTGGGAAAATAGATGAGGGGCATGTATTTGCCGGAACCTTGAATTTACAGGAGTTGGCAGTATTTTTGAGCGAAGCGGCGGGCATGGTTTCTGTAGATACTGGTCCGATGCACATGGCCCAGGCAGTAAACTGCCCTACTGTAGCCATGTTTGGGCCAACAGATCCCAAGGTATGGGGGCCACAGAATAACAACAGCTGTTATCTCTATACCGGGGAACCATGCTCTCCTTGCTGGGGCAAGGGAGAATGCCAGGATAATATATGTATGAAAAAAATAAAAGCGAAGGACCTTTATGAGCGATTACAATAATATTTTGGTTATAAATTTAATGCATATTGGTGACCTGATGCTGGTGACACCCGTATTGCGTACCCTGCGGGCCAATTACCCAAAGGCACGGCTTACTCTTTTGGCCGATAAGAAGCTGTCTGACCTGGTGATGCACAACAAGTGGTTGGATGAGTGCCTGTTACTGGATAAAAAAGGGGCAGACAATACTCTGTTGGCCCTGGCTAGGTTTATTGGAAATATACGACGCAAAAGATATGATCTTGTGATTAACCTGCATAGAAATGAACGGGCTTCGGCAATTGCGGCCTTTAGCGGAGCCAAGCGAATTGTAGGCTACAGCAAGCCCGGATTTTCCCTGTTTTTTTCAAAGGTAATGCAAAATCCATCTGTGGCCCATCATATTGGACATGGTCCCTTTAACTTATTCCCCCCCCGCAAATATGTACCGGGGTGGAAGCATCAGGTCCATGCCCATCTTGAGGTGTTAAAAGAGTGCCTGGGGATTGAAAAAATAGATGATGGTGGCCTGGAAATGTGGATTCCGGAGGAAATCACCGCCAAGGCTGATAAACTCTGGCAGGACAGTTTTCCGAAAGACATAAAGGTTGTTGCCTTTAATATTGGGGCCAGCTGGCAAACAAAGAGGTGGCTGGACAGCTATTTTGCCCAATGCGCAGATGAGCTGCTGGAAAAGGATTACGGAATAGCTTTTTTTGGTGGGCCGATGGACCAGGAGCTGGTGGAAAAATGTATAAGTCAGATGAAGCATAAGGACAGTCCGTTGATCAGGATTTTTACAGGAAAGCTATCCCTGGGAGAGCTGGGGGCCATGCTGAAAAAATGTGCTTTGTTTTTGACGACTGATTCTGGCCCGATGCATGTAGGAGTATCCCAGGGGGTACCTGTGGTCACTATGTTCGGGGCATCGCCTATACCAGGGTTTTATCCCTATGATGCCAAAGCTGTTCTGCTCAAGAGTCCTGAGCCATGCCATCCCTGTGGGATACATAAGTGCCCATGGAAAGGTGAACGGAATCTGGCATGTATGAAGAATATAACGGTGGAAGCCGTAATGCAATATGTATGGGAACTGCTGGATAAATATGGCAATCTGGCAGGTAATGTACCCCGTGAATATGGTAAATATAAATGTCGGGTTATTGATTTGACGGCAAGAGAGTAAGGAGGATATCATGACCGCAAAAAAGGATAGGCTAAAAGAATTTGTTACTACTGGCATGTCAAAGGTGCATGTTCTTGTGGTAGGTGATGTGATGCTGGATAAGTATTATTATGGAGAGGTTACCAGAATATCACCGGAAGCACCGGTTCCGATTACCAGGGTTGTCGATACCAAGGATACAATGGGTGGTGCAGCCAATGTAGCACATAATTTGGCCTTGTTGGGCTGCAAAACATCTATTGCCGGTTTTGTGGGTAACGATTATCACTGTCAGACACTTATTGACAAGTTTATATCCCGTGGTATTGATTATAAGGGAATAATTTATCGTGAGGAGCCTACTACCACAAAATTGAGGGTAATTGGCGGGCATCAGCAGATGCTCAGGCTGGATTTCGAGGATGTGGAGCCTGTTAAGGCACTGTATGCCAACCGCTTGGTGAATTATGTTGAGCAAACGCTGGAAAGTGGCATTGATGCAGTGGTTTTATCTGATTATGGCAAGGGAGCATGTACAGAGGATGTATGCAGCAGCATAATTGAAATGTGCAATGATTCTGAGGTGCCGGTATTTGTTGATCCTAAGGGGTGGGATTGGAATAAATACATGAACGCTGATTATATTACCCCTAATGTAAAGGAAATAAATATGATTCTTGAGAAACCAATCAAGAATCGGGATGAAGCTATTCATCAGGCTGCCAATTACATTATGAGCAAATTCAAGATCAAAAATGTTCTGGCAACCCGTTCGGAATGTGGTATGTCAATGGTTACACCTTCTGAGGTTATACATATACCGACCAAATCCCAGGAGGTCTTTGATGTATCCGGTGCCGGAGATACAGTCATTGCTGTGTTTGCCCTGGGGATTGCCGGTGGCCTTACCCCAAGAGAAGCAGCTTATCTTTCCAATCTGGCTGCCAGTGTTGTTGTAGCCAAATTGGGGACATATGCAGTGAGCCGTGAAGAATTGGAAGGCGTATTATTGGAACAGATGAAAGGTGGCAACAAGGAATGATTATTGTGACCGGAGGTGCCGGTTTTATTGGCAGTAACATTGTAAAGGAATTAAACCGTCAGGGCCGTAGTGATATATTGATAGTTGATGACCTTAACAACCGCAAGGAAGAAAATCAGGCGTACAGAAATCTCCGTGGCCTTCAGTTCATTGACTACATGTATAAGGACGATTTTCTTTCGGCAATACAGACCAATGAATTTGATGGAACAGATGTGGATGTGGTCTTCCATGAGGGCGCATGCTCAGACACCATGGAATATGATGTTAATTACATGATGAAGGCCAATTACGAGTATTCAAAGGCTGTACTTCATTTCTGCATGGAACACAGAATTCCTTTCCTTTATGCATCCTCTGCTTCGACCTATGGTGCCGGTGAAAATGGCTTTCGTGAGGGAGACGCCTGTGAGGATGCCCTGAACCCTTATGCCTATTCAAAGCTTTTGTTTGACCGGTATGTACGGCAGGTAATGTCAGATACCCAGAGCCAGATTGTTGGCCTCAAATATTTTAATGTATATGGTCCTCAGGAGCATCATAAGGGGAATATGGCCTCTATTTTCTATCAGCTATACCATCAGATAAAGGATACCGGTGTATGCCGCTTATTCGAAGGATATGGCAGCTTCAGTGATGGTTCTCCGGTGCCTGATGGTGGGCAAAAGAGAGATTTTGTTTATGTAAAGGATGTTGTCAAGGTTAATCTCTGGTTCTGGAAGAACCATGGGCCAAGTGGGATATATAACTGTGGAACAGGTACAGCTCATACCTACAATGAGGTCGCTGATTCTGTTATCAAAGCTTTGGGCAAGGGCCGAATTGAATACCGTGATTTCCCGGAGGTGCTTAAGGGGAAATATCAGAATTACACCCAGGCTGATACCTCAAAGCTGTTGGAAGCAGGCTATGATGAAGGCTTCTATGATATGTATGATGCCGTAAAGGAATACTGTGATTTCCTTGATGAAGGCGGATATTTTAAATACGGTAAATAATATGAACAAAGCCATTTTTTTTGACAGGGATGGGACATTGAATGTGGAGGTTAATTATCTTCACAAAAAAGAGGAATTTATTTGGACTGATGGAGCTGTAGAAGCTATAAAATATTGTAACGATAATGGCTACCTGGCAATTGTTGTCACCAATCAAAGTGGTGTGGCCAGGGGTTATTATCCAGAGTCAGCCATTATGGAGCTCTATTCCTGGATGAATAGCCAATTGGCGGAGGCAGGTGCCCATTTGGATGGCATATATTATTGCCCACATTATCCTCAGGGGATTATTCCTAAATATGCAGTGGAGTGCGATTGCCGTAAACCAAAGCCAGGTATGCTTATACAGGCTGCCAGGGAGCAGAATATTGACCTGGCGGCATCTTATCTTATTGGTGATGGAGCCAGGGATGTGGAATGTGCCAAAGCTGCAGGAGTTTATGGAATAAGATATACCGGGGGCAATCTGTATGAGTCTCTTATTGCCGGAATAATGCAGAATCAAAGAAACGGGGCCAGATGATGAAGTTTGTTCAGATAGCACATGCAATTACCAAGGATGATGCCGCAAGCCGGCAGCTGATCAATATGGATACCATGCTCCGTGAGATGGGGCACGAGACAGCCATGTATGCCCATAAGGTGGATGAGCGCCTGGCGGGGCAGGTAAAGCATATGGATGATTTTGAAGCCACAAAGGATGATATAGTAATATATCACATGACTACGGGGACTTCATTCAATGATTGGGTATCCGCATATCCTCACAAAATAGTCCTGTTTTATCATAATATAACGCCTGCCAAATTCTTTTTTGGCAATGCCTGGGGATCTTGGTGGAAGTGCATTAAGGGGCGTCGGCAGCTGAAAAAAATTGCTGACAACTGTTTTTTTGCCTGGGGGGCCTCGGAGTATTCAAGACAGGAGCTGTCTGCCCTGGGGCTGGAACATACCAGTGAAATGTCCATTATAGTGGAGCCGGACAAATACACTCAGTATCAACCAGTCAAGGAAATGATTGAGAAATACAAGGATGATACCACTACCATACTGATGGTTGGCCGGGGAGTGCCACACAAAAAACTGGATGAAGCCATAGCAGCCATTAACTGGTACAAGACCAATATTTCTGTAAATGTACGGCTGGTGCTGGCGGGAAATATCAAGCCAAGCTATGGCGCCAAGCTGAAAAAGCTGGTGAAGAAATTCCGGTTGGCTGACAATGTTATTTTTACGGGACAGATATCCAATGAGGAGCTATGTACCTGGTTCAGAATAACTGATGCTGTACTGTCTCTCAGTGAGCATGAAGGCTTTTGTGTACCACTGGTGGAAGGCATGATTTTTGATAAGCCGGTGTTTGCTTATGCCTGTTCAGCAGTGCCTGAAACCTTGGGAAAAGCCGGAATCCTTTTGGAGGATAAATCTCCTGAAAATATTGCCAAGACCATATACGGCGTATTACATGATGAAGCTCGGCTTGCCGGCCTGGCAAAGGGACGTACTCAGCGGCTTCGGGAACTTTCCTACAACTGTATTATGGAGCAGTTTAAACGGGATATAGCTGAAATTATTGAACTAAAAAAGTCTTTTTAAGCAGATAAGGATGTGGATTCTGTAAATGGCCAAGCTGACGGCATTGATTTTAGCGAAAAATGAGGAAAAAAATATTGGTGATTGCATTAAAAGTGTGTTATTTGCTGATGAAATCCTGGTGATAGATGATTTCAGCACAGATGCTACTGTAAAAATTGCTGAGAATCTGGGCGCAAGGGTTGTTCAGCATGCTATGGATGGCAATTGGGGACAGCAAAAGACCTTTGGCATCCAAGAGGCAAATAATCCCTGGATATACCTTTTGGATGCTGATGAGAGGGTGACAGAGCCATTAAGGGATGAAATCCTGAAGGCCGTGGAAAAGGATGAAAAAATAGTCTATTATAATTCAAGACTGAATCATTTCTGCGGCAGTGTGGTTAGGCACAGCGGATGGTTTCCGGATTATGGCATTCATCTTGTGCCAAAGGAAGGTACCTATGTCACAGGCTATGTACATGAGGAGATTCATTATAAATATCCTGTTAAAAGATTTCCCCGTCAGGCATATTTGCTGCATTATACCTATGTGTCATGGGAACAGTATCTGCGCAAGCTGAACACCTATACCACCCTGGGGGCCAGGAAAAAATATGATGCCGGTAAAAGGGCGGGAATTTTGGATATAATTTTTCATCCAATTTTTGGCATGTTTAAGATATTTTTTATTCAACGGGCTTTTTTGGATGGACTAACAGGCTTTTTTTTGACCATAGCCCACGGTGTTAATGTTTTTATGAAGTATTCCAAGCTGTATTATCTTGGCAAGGGGATAGGATTGCCGGAGGATGACAGGAAGGCAGAGGAAAAGAGTTGATTGAGTGATGGGTGAGGTTAAATTGCAGAGCTACCGGTCTTTGGGACAGCAGATTTATGATATCAGAAAAACCAGAGAAGCACGCAGATACTATGTATTTTTATTGCGTTCAATTTTCAACAGGGGGCGGCTGAACAGCCTGCAAAGGCATTTTACCAGTACGCCGTTGCTCACAGAGATACAGAAACTGTATCCTTTTGTTTACGAGCAGCCTACCAGGGCTTTTTTTTATAATAAATCCACTTTTGATGAGCGGGCTGAAATAGTCAAACAGCATATGAATTACATGGTCAAGGTATTAAAGCCTGAAGTGGTTTTGGATATTTATCGGGAAAAGAATATACCTTTGTGGGAAGGTATGGATATAGATGGAAAAAGATTTTGGGCATGTATCTATTATGAACCGGGACAGCGCAAGGAAGGAATTTTATCTGTGATGCTGCGATTGGATGAGGAACCGCTTTATCAGATTATTTTTTGGATCGCTCCGGATAAGGCTGGGGACTGGTCGATGTGGATTGGAGCCATGCAAGGTCCTAATATGGATGATGCCAAGGAAGTTATCAAGAAAATTACCAAAAGCTGTCACAGCTATCGCACTAAAAACCTCATACTTTATATTGCCCAGGCAGTAGCCAGGGAATTGGGGCTAAAGCGCATATATGCCGTGACTAATTATGGCTATTACGCCAATAATCATGTGCGTGTGGACAGAAAGCTGAAGACATCCTTCAGTGATTTTTGGACCGAAGCGGGTGGGGCTTCCACAGATGATAAGAGATTTGATGTGCTTCCACTGGTGGAGAAAAGAAAATCCATGGAAGAGGTTCCCACCAGAAAACGGGCAGTGTACAGAAGGCGATTTGCGTTATTGGATGAGATTGATAATGCGATAAAGGATGTCTTTGCTGATTTTCGCAACAGATGACAGGATAATGTTAGGAGTTGGCTAATGCGAATATTGTTTGTTTGTTCAACAGAGTTTCAGATATTGAATGCCTTAAACATAAAAATGCATTTATTGCCTCAGGATAAGGCGGATATTGTATTGCAAAGGTCAGGCTTTCAGGCCTTGGCCAATAGACTAAAAAAAATTGGTATGTTTGAGAATATTTGTGTGGCCAAGGATTGGGTAGTGGATGTTCATGAATATATCCGCATTGTACGCGCCGGTGGACATACCAAAACCAGTTTTTTACAGGCCATAGGCAATACTTTTTTTGTGCTATACAGGGACCTTATGGGCAAACTGCGTGGCCCGGAGTATAGACTGGGTAAGCTGCTGCATGATTATGAAAAAATTCGTGGAGTGCATTATGATAAGGTGCTGATGCAAAGCGGGAATGCTATTGTAAGTAATTTTTATGAGTCTCTACATGGAGTGGCAAAGATGGCAATCCTTGATGAAGGTGTAGGCTCATATTATGATAATACCATATGCCATGGTGATACCAAGGCGAATGAGGCATATTTATATGATCCTGAGGTTGTTGTCTATGACAAGGACGGGATTGATTTTGTTAAAATACCGCGATTATCATCTGCAGGTGAAGAATTCCTCAGTATTGCCAACAGGATTTTTGATTTTGACCCACAGCATCAGGTTATAAAGGGCAAAAAGGTGTTTTTCGATATTGGTGGTGAGCTGATGCCATCATATATGCAAAATGCAAAAGGCCTGAAAAGAATGATACTGGCTAATTCCATAAAAAAGCATATGGAAGATCATAATATATACATGAGTCAGATAGCCGCATTTAAAAAAATTGCCGGCACAGAAAAGGTATTTATAAAATATCACCCCCGCACGCCTGACAGCATGCTGAAGGAGTATGATGAGTCCGTTTTTCAGTCTATTGAGCCCAGAAAAATTCCCTGGGAGTTGTATGCCTGTAATAATGATATTGAAGACTGTGTGTTTATTTCCATTGCGTCCAGCTCAGTATGCCTGTCACCACTGACTATTGGCGATGGTAATAAATGTGTTTTGATACGCAAATGTCTCGATATGAAAATTTCACCGCAAATGGAAAAGCTATTGGACAATTTACATCAAAAGTACAGTAATTGTTTCTTTTTACCGGATTCGTTGGATTCCTTATTGTAATATGCGATTCTGGTAATTTATGGAGGAAGTAAATAAATAGATTAAAGGTTTTGTTGTTGGTAATATTTGTAATTATGATTTTTTACCTGTTTTCAGCTGTGGATTTGGATGAGCAATGGAAGGTACAAAGTAAAAAACTACCGTCATGATACATTGATAACAGATGTTTCATGACGGTAATTTTTTTTGACAGCTTATGTCAGTTTAGGAGCGTATTCTTTTCACTACTTTTCGTCCGGTGATTATTTCCTTGCGCTTGCAGTGAGGGCATTCATTTTCAATAATGCCGGTATAGCCACAGACAGGATCCCGGTCCACCGGATGATTGATGGAAAAATAACCCATATTGGCGTCGTGCATGGCCCTAACCAGTGTTTCAAAGGCCTTTACATTTTTCGATGGGTCACCGTTCATTTCCACATAGGCAATGTGCCCGGCATTGCACAGCTCGTGATATGGTGCCTCAATGCGTATTTTATCAAGAGCCATAATGTCATAATATACCGGCACATGGGAGCTGTTGGTCATATAATCACGGTCGGTAACACCAGGGATTATACCAAATTTTTCACGGTTGGCCCGCTGGAACTGTCCCGCTGTAGATTCAGCAGGAGTACCGAAGGTAGTCCAGTTCATGCTTTCTTCCTTAGAGTACTTGTCTGTCTGTTTGCGGATATGTCCGACAATCTCCAGACCAAGTTTCTGGGCCTCTTCACTTTCCCCATGATGCTCACCTATCAATGCTACCAGGCATTCAGCCAGACCACAGAAACCAATGGAGTAAGAAGCGTGTTTCAGTACATCTGCAATGGAATCAGATGGACGGAGCTTATCACTATCCATCCATATGCCCTGTCCCATAAGGAATGGGTAATTATATACATGCTTATGCTTAATGGTCTGCAAACGGAAAAGAAGATAATCATGGCTTACCTGAATATATTTATCCAGGAGACACCAAAATTTGTCCATGTTGCCGTTGGCCTCAAGCGCCAGCTTTGGCAGATTGATGGTGGTGAAGGAGAAATTGCCGCGGCTTCCTACCTCGCTTGGTCCATTGACATTGCTTATGGTTCGGGTACGGCATCCCATGGTGGCGATTACACTGTTGTAATTGCCAGGTTTGTAGTATTGAAGATTGTATGGAGCGTCAACATTTACAAAATTTGGGAACAGGCGCTTGGCACTCACCTTGCAGGCCTGTTGGAAAAGATCGTAGTTCGGATCTCCCGGATTGTAATTTACGCCTGCTTTCAGCTGGAAAACAGAGATTGGGAATATGGCTGTCTCACCATTTCCCAGACCGCTCCAGATGGCATTCATTACTTCCCGCATTGCCAGACGCCCTTCAGGAGATGTATCCATTCCGTAATTGATCGAGCTGAATGGTACCTGAGCTCCTGCCCGGCTATGGAGGGTGTTGAAATTATGAATCAATGCTTCCATGGCCTGATGGGTTTCCTCGGTGGTATCATCGCAGGCCAGTTTGTATATATTCCGGGCATCAACTGTCAGATCAGGAGTTTTTTCCAATATAGACGGAGGCAAAATTTTATTCAGGGCCTCAGAAATGGCCCTTACATCTGCATCATGGGCAATTGGTTCCTGGTCAGTAAATCGGCATTTAGCAAAATCCATGGCCTCAGTGAATAATTGACGGAAGGCCTTTGCCGAAAGAAAGTCATCAGAGCCAAAACGATAAATGCAGGCTTTATAGGCTTCATCAGCAAGAGCTTTCCTAAATGTTTTGGTGACGCCCTCTGCCATGGCATAATCAAATGCATTGATGGATTGGCCACCGAACATGTCATTCTGGTTGGATTGTATGGCTATGCAGGCCAGTGAGGCATAAGCCCTTATAGAATTAGGTTCCCTGAGGAACCCATGCCCGGTGGAAAAACCTCCATGGAAAAGCTTCAGCAGATCAATCTGACAACAGTTAAGGGTAATCAGCGAAAAATCCTTGTCGTGAATATGAATGTAGTTTTCCCTGTCTGCCTTGGCGAATTCCTCCGGCAGCATATAGTTATCCACGAAATGCTTGGCGCCTTCAGCACCCAGCTTAAGCATAATGCCCATGGATGCATCGGTGTTGATGTTTGCATTATCGCGTTTCATGTCAGAATCAACAGCATCGGCGAAGAAAATATCCCTATAGCTGTTCATAAGGTGCTTTTGCGCTTCACGACGGGTGGTGTGTTTTTGGCGATACATTATATAGCGCTTTGCTACCTCGTAGAAATTCTGCTCCATCAGAGTCTTTTCTACAATATCCTGAATATCCTCCACATTAATGTTTTCCCAATTGGCAATTGCTTCTTCTACCTGATCGGTAACATTGCGGATTTCCCTTTGGGTCATGGAATCGTTTACAGCCTTGCTGGCACCGGCAATAGCGTTATAGATTTTCTCAGAATCGTAATCCACAACGACACCGGAGCGCTTGATTACATGCTTGAGCTTCATTGCTTTCTAACATCTCCTTATCAGTGCTATATATACGACCGGTATCCGGTGGAACAATATGTATCCCAACGGATAAGTCCAAGTTGATTACAAATTATGACTTTTTTTGAAAAAGCCATAAAAATAATTACCTTATTAGAATACATCATTTTATCTAACATAACAATTCTTGATTTTTTCTCATCTTTATGGTAGACAATAGATGTAGAATGGAGTAAAATAATTTGATTATAAATATTATGCTGTTTCGCAAATGTTAATTATAAATGGAATTTATGGGAGAGTGATTGAGCAATGTTTAAAAAGACTAAGATTGTATGTACCATGGGACCGACTACTGACAAGCCAGGAGTAATAGAAGAGCTGATGAAGAATGGCATGAACTGTGCCAGATTTAATTTTTCCCACGGTGACCATGCAGAGCAGCAGGGGCGTATCGAGAGGGTGCGGGAGGCAGCCCTGCATACAGATATGATTATCCCGCTTCTGTTGGATACCAAAGGCCCTGAAATGCGTCTCGGTGAGTTCAAGGACGGTAAGGTGCAACTGGAGAAGGGCAATGAATTTGTGCTTACCAATTCGGACACTCCGGGAGATGAGCACGGTGCTCCAATAAGCTACAAGAAGTTATATGAAGAGGTTAAGCCTGGAGATACCATCCTGTTATCCGATGGACTTGTTGGCCTTGAGGTCAAGAAAATCAAAGGTAAGGATATCGTCACTACCATTTTGAACAGCGGACCGATGAGTACCCGCAAGCGGGTGGCTGTACCGGGCGTGGCTGTGGGACTCCCTCCTATTTCTGAGCAGGATGAAAAGGATATTATTTTTGGAATAGAGCACGATATGGATTTTGTGGCAGCATCCTTCATTCAGCGCGCCAGTGATATCAAGGCTATCCGCAAGCTGATCAAAAGCCGCAAGGGGCACATGGATATCATTGCCAAGATTGAAAATCTCGAAGGTGTAAAAAACATTGATTCTATAATTGAAGCGGCTGATGGGGTGATGGTAGCCCGCGGTGACCTGGGTGTGGAAATTCCTGCCGAGGATGTGCCGGTGATACAGAAGGAGATTATCAAAAAATGTAATCGTGCCGGCAAGCTGGTTATTGTTGCCACCCAGATGCTGGAGTCGATGACCAGCAATCCGCGTCCTACCAGGGCCGAGGTTTCTGATGTAGGTAACGCGGTATATGATGGAACCGATGCAATTATGCTCAGTGGTGAAACCGCCAACGGTGCCTATCCGGTGGAAGCTGTAAAAACCATGAATAAGATTGCCTGCCGTATAGAAGAATCCATAGATTATAAAAATCGTTTTGCCAATAAGGGCGTAGAGCATAAAAAGAGCATCACAGATGCAGTGGCTCATTCCACTGTACAGCTGGCCTATGAGTTGGATGCCACGGCCATCATCACTCCTACTGAAACCGGCTTTACCACAAAAATGGTTTCCAAATATCGTCCACAGGCTACAATAATAGCCTATGCCTCCACCTCCAAGGTGGCCAGACAGTTAAATCTCCTGTGGGGTGTTCAGCTTGTAAGCGGACGAATCTGGGATGATGAGCCTGACAGAGCCGGAGCATCAATTGCAGCAGCACTGCGTGCCGGTTATGTTGAGCAGGGCGATATTGCAGTGGTCACCTCCGGAATTAACATGAGCAAGGGGAATAATACCAATAAGATCCAGATAAGAACCATTGATTGATTACATAATGATGGGCAGGGAATTGTTCATTGTGGAAAGAAACCGTAAGACCTGATATTTCAGTAGGTACGGTTCGCTGGTATCCCCCAATACCCAGGCTTTAGCCATGGGGTGTATGTCAAATTCCTTGTATTTTATTGGATTTTATGATATGATATTATCTACTTTGAAATGTGATAGGAGGTCCGTAAAGTGCTTACGGTTTTAATGGTTATAGACGCGTTGGTTGCTATTGTGCTGATTGGTTCAGTATTGGCGCAGTCACCAAAGTCTGCCGGTATGGGCTTGGGCGGCGGCAGTGATACCGTATTCAGCAGCAGTGCTCGTGGTATGGATGCATTGTTGGCACGCGTTACCGTGGTATTTGCAATACTTTTTGCAATCGTTACCCTGGTTATTGCAAAAATGACTATGTAATTTTAAAATTAAGGCGTTCTCTATCCTCTGATCAGTTTAAGGTAGTGAGCGCCTTTTTTTATTAGCAGGAGGAATTTGTGAATGATAATCCGTGGAGGGGAACCTTTTTTTATGAAGGGAGGAGACCATGGGATACTTTTGATACATGGTTTTACAGGGGTACCGGCGGAGATGCTGTTGTTGGGTAAATATCTCAATTCTTGTGGATATACAGTACTTTGTGTCAGGTTGGCCGGACATGGAACTACGCCTATGGATATGTCACATATGACAAGTGATGACTGGTATTCATCAGTTTGTGATGGATATGCGCTGCTTTCAGGATGCTGCAGCAAGATATCAGTGGTGGGGCAGTCCATGGGAGGATTGCTGGGTCTTATTTTGTCTGCAAACGAGCAGGTGGCATGCTGCTGTTCACTGGCAGCACCAATATATATTCATGAAGATAAGCAGCTTTATCGCTTACCGGCAAAGGAACTGTGTCAGGATAAGTTCTGGCCTAAAAAAAAGAGAATTCATCAAGATGTGCCGGAGGCATGCAATGCATCTTATGGTGAATATCCAATGATGTCAATTCATGAGCTGCTCAAGCTGATTGAATTGGGGAAAAGTGAATTGCCCCGCATCAAGTGTCCTTTGCTGGTGGTCCAGAGCCATAATGATCATACCGTTCGCGACAGAAGTGCCCAATATATATATGAACGGTCCGGAAGCTATGATAAGGAACTGGTTTGGCTGGAGGAATCAGGGCATCTTGTTTCAATTGGCTGTGATCGGGACAAGGTTTTTGATACTGTGGCAGAATTCATTAAGAAACATAGTTGATGGCATAGGGAGCAAAAAACTGCCGGGAAAGCTCCGGCCAGATTCAGATAGGAAGTTCCGGACACCCGGAGAAAGATAATGATTTATGAGAACACGAAAAATACAAAAAAAGAAAATTATAAAAAAAATAAAAGATACAAAGCCGGCAATTAAAGCTGAAAAAGTTGACCAACAAGAACCGGTTACAGGTGTTATTTCTGTATCCAGCCGTGGCTTTGGGTTCGTAACACCTGAAGGGGCACAGAAAAATGAAGAGGATATATTTGTTCTGAAAAACAACCTAAATACGGCAATGCATGGTGATAAAGTACAGGTACGGCTGTTTTCCCGTCAGGCAGTTTCCGGGGGCAGAGCCAGGGAAGGGGAAGTCTGCAGCATTTTGGAGCGGGCAAACAGCAAAATTGTAGGTATATTTTCTGCCAGTCGCAGCTTCGGTTTTGTGACGCCGGATGACAGCAGAATCAAGGAGGATGTGTATATCCCTTCCGACCGGTTTATGGGAGCCAGGACAGGTGATAAGGTGGTTGTGGAAATTACCCAATGGCCTGAAAAAGCCTTGAAGGCTGAGGGACAGGTCATTGAAGTCCTGGGCCGGGCAGGTGCTCCGGGAGTGGATATTTTGTCCATTATGCGGCAGTATGACCTGCAGGAAGAATTCCCCGAGGGTGTTCAACAGGCAGCCAACAGCGTTGAGCAATCGATAAATGCTGATGAGCATATAGGCATAAATGGGCGTGCAGACAGGAGAGACTTGAAAATCGTCACCATAGACGGTGAGGACGCCAAGGACCTGGATGATGGTGTATATGTTGAAAAGCGTCCTGATGGCGGATTCTTCCTGGGAGTTTATATAGCTGATGTCAGCTGGTATGTGCGTGAAAATGAACCTCTGGATATTGAGGCAAGAGCCAGGGGGACCAGCGTCTATTTGGTAGACAGGGTTATACCTATGCTGCCAAGGGAATTATCAAATGGCATATGCAGTCTAAATGCGGGAGTTGACCGTTTGGCAATGGCCTGTGAAATGGAAATAAGCCCGGGTGGTAAGGTCTCTGCCTATAAAATTCTTCCGGTGGTTATTCATGTATATCGGAGACTTACTTACACCCTGGTGAACAAAATACTGGTGGAAAGGGATAAGGATTTTTGTCGTGACAATGAGGATATCCTGCCGTTGTTGTACAATTTGGAAGAAGTAAGAAATGCCATGTATCGGTATCGTCATAGTCGGGGAGCAATCAATTTTGAGATTCCTGAGATCAAGGTCAAGCTTGATGAAAATGGCAAAGCGGTGGGCCTGAAAAAAAGGGTAAGCAATCTGGGTGAATCCATTGTGGAGCAGTGCATGCTGGCTGCCAATGAAACAGTCGCAGAGCATATGTGTCGTCGTAAGCAGCCATTTATGTACCGTATCCATGAACAACCAACTCCTGCAAAGATTGAATCATTAAATGCACTGATGAATACCTTTGGGCTTCATGTGCGTACTTCAGCTGAAGGTAATGTAAAGCCGAAGGATATACAGATCGCGCTGGAAAAGGTATCAGGCCGGCCGGAGGAACGGATAATAAGTACCGTAGCGCTGCGTTCCATGCAGCAGGCCAGGTATGAAGCTGCCAATATGGGTCATTTTGGCCTGGCAGCGGAGTATTATACACATTTTACTTCACCTATAAGGAGATATCCGGATCTCATTGTTCACAGGCTGCTTAGGGAGAGCTTTGCTACCAGGTCCATACCCCGTGACCGCAGGGAAGAACTGCTGATAAAGCTGCCTGAAATGGCAGAGCATGCTTCACAAAGGGAACGGGTTGCTGTTGCTGCCGAACGGGATACCACCGATTTGAAAAAGGTGGAGTATATGGCACAGTTTGTTGGGGAGTCCTTTAATGGAGTAATCAGCAGTGTAACCGGATTTGGTTTCTTTGTGGAGTTGGATAACTGTGTGGAAGGGCTGGTTCATATGACCACCCTGAGGGACGATTATTACGATTATGTGGAATCACAATTTGCCCTGGTTGGGACTCATCATCATCGCCGGTATCAGCTGGGGGATGATGTTGAGGTTATTCTCGTTCGTGCCAGTGTTCAGGAAAAGGCATTGGATTTTGTAGTCAAGGATAATTGCGATCCAAGGGCGTTAAATATGCAGCTGTCTACTGAGAACGGTGATAAAAAAGGAAAAAAATCTGCAAAAGCTGTTAAAGTACATGGTCAGGCCGGAAAGAAGCCGGGCAGGAAGAAATCTGTTACAGGGAAGGCATCTGTTGCCAAAAATAGCAGCGATGCCAAAAAAAACAAAAACGGTAAAGCTCCTGCAAAAAAAACAAAATCCAATAAAAAGAACAAGCATGACCATAAGTCTGCCAAAGGAAAAAAAGGTAAGGGTAAGCAGTCAATAATTGCCGAGATATAACTCGGTGTAAGATGTCCCCTTCCTCTACAGGTGGGGGGGACGATCCTTAACAGGTGGTGAGCATATATCCCACCTCGTTGCGACACGAAGTTAGTCCCTTTAGGGGAAACGCTAATTGGGAGATTTTTCTTTTTAAAAGAAAAATTTGAACAATGGCGTTATAAACAGGCAGTTGACTGATTTTTCACAGAAAGGTTAGATTGGCTAAATGGGAAGAAAAAATGAAGGGAAAAAGGTGGTTTGTGAAAATCGCAAGGCGCGACATGATTATTTTATTCATGACACCTTTGAAGCCGGGCTGGTACTTCAGGGAACAGAGGTCAAATCCCTGCGAGAAGGCAAGGCTAACTTGAAGGATAGCTATGGTGAGATAAAAAATGGTGAGATATTCATTGTGAATATGCACATCAGCCCCTATGACCATGGTAACATCTTTAACCACGATGAACGCAGGCCCCGTAAGCTTCTTATGCATAAGGCGGAAATAATTAAATTATTTAGTAAGACCAAAGAAAAGGGTTTTACCATAGTTCCGTTGAAAATATACTTTGTTAGTGGTAAAGCTAAAATAGAAATTGCCCTGGCCAGTGGTAAACATAATTATGATAAGCGTCAGGATCTAAAGGAAAAAGCTGTAAGGCGTGATGTAGAGCGTGCTCTGCGGGATCGCCGGCAGTAGTATAAGGGGAGGCGTCTCGATGGTAAAGAACATAGCAGTATTAACAAGTGGTAATGATTGCCCGGGAATGAATGCCTGCCTGAGGGCAGTAGTTCGTACAGCGGTACATAATGGGCTTCGCATCTGGGGTATTCATAACGGTTATAAAGGTCTTTTGGCTGATGAGATGGAAGAGCTTAATACCCGCAGTGTAGGTGATATGATCCAGAGAGGTGGTACCTTCCTGGGTATTGCCAGAAGTGAGGAGTTTTTTGAAAAGGAAGGCCGTCAAAAGGGCTATGAAAATTTGAAAAACCGCGGTATTGATGGACTTATTGTCATAGGTGGCAGCGGAAGCATCAAGGGTGCTGCAGCATTAAGCCAGGAATTTGATTTACCGGTTATAGGCATTCCTGGGACCATTGAAAATGATGTTTGGGGGACAGATTATACTATTGGGTCAGATACTGCAGCCAATACGGTGGTAGATGCCATCAACAAGCTTAGGGATACAGCCAGTGCCCATAGGCGCATTATCCTCATTGAGGTTATGGGTAAAACCTCAGGCTGGCTGGCAATGACTGCGGGTATAGCCGGTGGTGCCGAATATGTACTTGTACCTGAGACCAAATTCAATATTGAACAGATTTGTGACGAAATCAGGGAGGATTATGCTGCCGGCAAGCGGTACAGCCTTTTGGTCGTATCTGATGGAGCTGCATCGGCTACCGAGCTTGGGAAGATGGTTCAGGAAAAAACTGAAATCGATACCAGAGTATCTGTGTTGGGCCATATCCAAAGAGGTGGTTCTCCTACAGTGCAGGACCGTATTAACGCCAGCCTTCTTGGGGAAAAGGCAGTCCTTGCCATGAAGGAGGGCAAGCGTGATATTGTTGTGGGCTTTGATACAGGTGTGGTTGTTGAAATTCCTATTAATGAGGCTACCAACAACAGGAAAACTTTGGATACTGAGTTTATCAGACTTTCCAAGGTATTGGCTTAGATGGAAATCAATCAGGTCGTTTTTCGTGGATGCTACAGTTTTCATTTGAGTCCCAGAAAAAAATTCTGACAGAAATAAAATGCTTATTTTTTACTCTATGGGTGAGAAATAAGCATTTTTCAGCAGTGATGGTTGTGGGAGAAGGGATTGGAGACCTTTGGAATGAGGTCCGGCTGGAATGCAAATATGTATTCTTGCCGTGCTCACAGATAAGGTTATGTGTCATATTGATCATAGGCTGCGTCTCGAGTGGTTCATATTTGGGATTTATTGCCTAAGGCAAAAATATAACAGTAGCGTTATAATGGGGATGATTATTTTAAGTGGGGGGCAGTGTGTGTGAGCAATTTGAAAGTGACCTTTAAGATTTTGATTTTGGTGGTAATCAGTGCAATTGGTATGCTGTTTGTAGGCTATAGGGGATATTATTCCATAGACAATGCAGCGCAGGAGCTGAATTTTCTGTATGAAAGGGAGCTCCAGTGTGTAAACCTGCTGGGTGAGGCCACGGAGACCATGAGGACCATTCAGGTGCGTTCAATGCAGGCTATTGCAGATCCAAGCAGGGCGGATGAGGTACTGAGCACCCAGGCTAAGGACATCCAGAATTTTGATGAGGCATTGACAGCCTATTCGGAAAAAATCAAGGATAAGCCTGAAAGCGTAGCAAAATTAGAAGAAGTAAAAAAGAGCTGGGGCAAGTTCAAGGTTTCCCTCCCGGCTGTAATAAAGGCCGTAAAGGCAGGTGGCTCTCAGGCCGGTACTGATGAGTACAACAGGGCAGGTAAGCATGATACTGTTGTGCTTCGCGATCAGCTGAAGGCTCTTTGTAATGATGCCATAGAGGAAGCGGCAGCTGTTAATGAGGCCAATAAGGAAGCCAGCAGTTCGGCTATCCGGGTTATGCTGATAAGCAGCCTGGCCTGTCTGATATTGTTACTGGTAGTAAGCTATGTTATTGTCAAAGCTATCAAGGAGCCTTTGTCAGACATGATAGCTACATGCTACAAGCTGAAAAGCGGTGATTTTGTTTTATCCAAGTATATATCCCAGCGTGGTGATGAGTTTGGTGATGTTCAAAGAGCCTTGGCAGACATGTCCAAGTCAGTGAACGGATTCCTGAAGGAAGTCTCCAACAGTGCCGAGCAGATTGCTGCTGCATCTGAAGAGTTGACAGCAAGCTCCATGCAGTCTGCAGATGCATCTGTTTCAGTAGCTCAGTCCGTTACCGGGGCAGCTGATATAGTTGCCGGACAGCAGCATGCTGTTGATAAGGGTAATGAAGAAGTAGGGAGGATTCGTGAATCCGTAAGTGATATTAGTCGTGAAGCTGCAGAAGTTGCAGATAATTCCCGTCAGGCTGCCACCAGGGCTACAGCCGGAACTGATGAGGTGAATCTTTCTGTTCAGCAGATTCATACTCTGCGGGAAAGTTCTCAGTATACATCAGAGCTGGTGGACAAGCTGGGGGCTCGTTCCCAGGAAATTGGTGCAATTGTTGATACCATTTCGGATTTGGCAGGGCAGACTAATCTGCTGGCCCTTAATGCCGCTATTGAGGCTGCCAGAGCCGGTGAACAGGGGCGTGGCTTTGCAGTGGTAGCCGAAGAGGTAAGGAAGCTGGCTGAGCAGTCAGGGGCTGCAGCCCAGCAGATTGCCCAGCTTATCAGTGGTATTCAGAATGATACCGGCAGGGCTGTAGAGGCCATGGCCAAAGGAAATGATGCGGTTATGGAAGGCGCCAAGTCAGTTGAAGGTCTCAGCAAGGTATTTGAGGAAATTGCCGCATTGGTCAATCAGGTGTCAGATAATGTCAACCATATGAGCAAGTCCGTTAAGGAGGTTGCCGGTCAGGCAGAAGGCGTTTCCAAGGATATGGAAGAAATCGATCATGGAGCCCAGAAGGTTGCGGATGAGATGCAGTCTGTATCTGCAGCAACAGAGGAGCAGTCTGCTTCTGCCGAAGAAATTGCATCAGCATCTGATGCTTTGGCTAAACTGGCTCAGGATGTTCAGTCCGTATTGAAAAAGTTCAAGTTCTGATTTAACGATATAGGATAACGAAAGCTGTGAATTGAGTATGGGAAGTCCCTATGATATTCACAGCTTTTTGTTTCCGTTATGATTTCAATAATGGTGTTGTAATATTGCAGTGACAATTGAGTTTATTAACCGTGAAATGTATAATCATATTAAGTATTATACGCAAGGAGGGTAATATTATGAGGTATGCGTTAATTGGGTGCGGGAGGGTTGCTGTAAATCATGTTATTGCAGCCAGGAACAACAGGCTTGATTTTGTGGCAATGTGTGACAAGGTGCCGGAAGCCATGGACAATCTGATGATAAAAAGGGGCTTTGATGAGGAAACTACTGTAAAGAAATATACTGATTACAAGGAAATGATTGACAAGGAGAAGCCGGAGCTTGTTTCCATAGCAACAGAAATATGCAGTCATGCAGAGATAGCCTTGTATTGCATTGATCGGGGAATTAATGTAATCATTGAAAAGCCGATGACCATGAGTGTCAGTGATGCCCAGAAAATAATCGATTTGGCGGAGGAAAGAGGCGTAAAGGTAGCCGCATGCCATCAGAACAGATTCAATATTGCAGTGCAGAAGCTGCGTCAGGCCGTGGATGAGCATCGATTTGGGAAAATATCCCATGGTTCTGTTAATGTGCGCTGGAGCCGTGGAAAAAATTATTATAATCAGGCTTCATGGCGGGGCACCTGGGCACAGGAGGGGGGAGCTCTCCTTAATCAGTGCATTCATGGGATAGACCTTCTGTGTTGGATGATGGATGAGGACATTGTGGAGGTTTATGGACAGACACGCCAGCAGCTTCATGATTATCTGGAAATCGAGGATGTGGGCATGGCAGTGGTAAGCTTTGGTAACGGAGCAATCGGTACTATAGAAGGGACTACCAATGTTTATCCGGAAAATCTGGAGGAGAGCCTGTATATTTTTGGTGAAAAGGGGACTGTAAAATTAGGTGGCAAATCAGCCAACACCATAGATATATGGCATTTTGCCGATGTCAGGGAAGCTGATGAAGATATTCATGGTTTGCAGGAGCCTGCCAGCAATGTATACGGTAATGGCCACACAAGATTATTTGCAGATATGATAGATGCCATACAGAACGACCGTAAGCCTTATGTGGATGCCGTGGCCGGGAAGAAAGCAGTAGAGGTCGTGCTGGCTATTTATAAGTCAGCTGCAGAGGGGAAGCCTGTGAGGCTGCCTCTGGGGGATTGTGCGGCTACAGATTTTGCCGACAGTTTTGTGAAAAAATAAAAATAACGGTGTTGGTTCCTGATATTAAAGGATAATATAGCCAGAAGCCCAATAGCCCCTTTTATTTTTTGCAGGTATATTATATAATTCTTTATAACGAGCTTTAAGATGTCCCCTTCCTCTTTAGGTGGGGGAAAACAAACTACAACAGCTGGCGAGCATATCTCTCAGCTCGTTGAAACGCTAATTGGAAGATTTTTCTTCTGTGAAGAAGAATAGGACAGAGGCGTTCTAAAATATCCGTTTTGAGTGATTTTGTTGATATGTGTGTATTGATGGGAGTGTATCGAAATGAGATTTTTTAAGTGTGATCTTTGTGGCAACATTATTTCGGTTCTTAAGGATGGTGGCGGACCTTTGTCCTGCTGCGGACAGGGGATGACTGAGCTGATCCCCGGCACTTCTGATGGTGCACAGGAAAAGCATGTTCCTGTGGCCAGCGTGGAAGGCGATGTGGTGACTGTTAAGGTAGGAAGTGCAGAGCATCCTATGACTGACGCTCACTATATTGAGTGGATCTGCATTGAGACAGATAAGGGCTGCCAGTTGAGACAGTTGACGCCTGCTGATGCTCCAAAGGCTGTGTTTAAGCTTTCAGAGGGCGAAAGCCTTAAGGCTACTTATGCTTATTGCAATCTACATGGATTATGGGAAGCATGAGCTGAGTATAGATTTTGAATAACCATGAGCTGCAGATTTCATCAGGGATTTGCAGCTTAATTTTTGTGAGGGCAGTATGGATAATAATTTGATGGACAGATACAGTATGTGGCACAACAGGACAGGGCTTGACGAAACCCTGAGGGATGAATTGGATAATATGTCGGAAAAGGATATAGAGGACGCATTTTATCGTGACCTGGCCTTTGGAACAGGCGGGCTGAGGGGGATTATAGGAGCCGGAACAAATCGTATGAATATATATACGGTAGGCAGAGCTTCCCAGGGCCTTGCAGATTATCTAAAGAAAAATTTTTCATCCCCGGCGGTAGTTATTGGCTATGACAGTCGTATCAATTCAAGGCTGTTTGCCCAGAGAGCAGCCACTGTATTTTCTGCCAATGGGGTCCGGGTATACCTGTGGAAACAGCTTATGCCGGTACCAACTGTATCCTTTGCAACGCGTAAGCTGGGAACCTCTGCCGGAGTGATGATAACTGCCAGTCATAATCCTGCCCGATACAATGGATATAAGGTATACGGCGAGGATGGCTGCCAGATTACCACTGATGCAGCTACGAAAATACTTGCTGAAATAAATAAGCTTGATATTTTTGACGATGTCAAAAATGAATCCTTTGATAGTGGCATGACCTCCGGGAATATCACTTATATTGATGATGATGTGTACACTGCCTACATCGAAGAAGTAAAAAAACAATCCGTACTGGGAAACTGTAAAATTGATAAGAATGTTGATATTTGCTATACTCCGTTAAATGGTACCGGGTTAAAACCTGTGGTCCGTGCCCTTAGGGAAGGTGGCTATACAAATGTAACGGTGGTAAAGGAGCAGGCTGAGCCTGATGGTCAATTCCCTACCTGCCCATATCCTAATCCGGAAATAAAAGAAGCGATGGCCATAGGCATTGAATGTGCACGACAGAGTAATGCCGAGCTGTTATTGGCCACTGACCCTGATTGTGACCGTGTAGGTATTGCAGTAAGGAACCGTCAGGGAGAGTATGTGCTGCTGTCCGGCAATGAGACGGGGCTGTTGCTTTTTGATTATATATGTTCCCGCAGACAGGCCAATGGCACCATGCCTGAAGCGCCGATTATGATAAAAACCATAGTGACCATGGATCTGGGGGAGCGGATTGCAGAACATTATGGCGTAAAAGTAAAGAATGTCCTTACAGGTTTTAAATTTATCGGTGAACAGATTGGCCTGCTGGAAAAAGCGGGCAAGGCAGACAGTTACATTTTCGGGTTTGAGGAAAGCTATGGATATTTGACCGGTTCCTATGTACGGGATAAGGATGGGGTAAATGCCTCTTATATGATTTGTGAGATGTTTGCATATTATAAAAGTCTGGGAGTTAATCTGCTGGACAAGCTGAATGAAATATATGACGAATACGGTTACTGCCTGAATACCTTACATTCCTTTGAATTTGACGGGGCATCAGGATTTAATAGGATGCAGTCGATAATGGAAGAATTTCATGGCGGAGTAAAAAGTATTGGGCCTAAGAGGGTCGTAACTACCCTTGATTATTCTAAAGGATTAGAGGGCCTGCCCAAATCAGATGTGCTGAAATTTATGCTTGAGGATAACTGCTCTGTAGTAGTACGACCTTCCGGTACCGAACCAAAGCTTAAGGCATACATAAGCGTATCTGCAGCGACCAGGAAGCTGGCTGAACAGGTGGAAAAGGATATTGCCGGAGAGCTGAAGAAGTATTTCATGGCATGACAGGGGCTAAAGGAAGTGAAGGACTTGAAACAGAACAGACCATTTTTGCTGCGCCCCACCGGTAAGGATTATATCTGGGGAGGAAGCAGATTAAATGATGATTTTGCCAAGAATATAGATATGATGCCGCTGGCAGAAACCTGGGAGTGCTCTACTCATCCTGACGGGCCCAGCTATGCAGCCGGAGGTGAGTTCACTGGACTCAGTCTCAAGGAAATTTTAAGCAGACACCCGGAATATTTGGGAACACATCCCCAAAGCAAAGGGGAATTACCTATACTGATAAAATTTATCGATGCAAAAAAAGACCTTTCGGTGCAGGTTCATCCGGATGATGAATATGCCAGGGAATATGAAAATGGGCAGCTGGGAAAAACAGAGATGTGGTATGTGTTGGATGCAAGACCGGATGCCAAGCTGGTATATGGTCTGCAGCATGATGCCAGTAAAGAGCTTATCAGGCATAGCATAGCTACAGGGGCTCTGGAAAAATATCTGCAGAGGATACCGGTACAGCCGGATGATGTTTTCTATGTGGAGGCCGGCAGGATACACGCTATTGGTGCCGGTGTGCTGGTAGCTGAGATTCAGGAAAGTTCAAATCTCACCTACAGGCTTTATGACTATGACCGTGTTGATAAACAGGGAAATAAAAGGGAGCTTCATATAGATAAGGCATTGGAGGTGGCTGATCTCCACGGCTCCAATTGTCCGAAACAACCAATACGGTACATAAAATACCAGCCAGGATGTGCTACTGAGCTTTTATGTCGCTGCAAATATTTTGAGGTTTATCGTATGCTGGTCAACACGGAGCGGATCCGGCAGCTGGTGGAATACAGGGCTGATGAGGTGTCCTTTAGAGTGTTGCTGTGTACCAACGGCTGTGGAAGTATCTTTATGGAGGATGGTCAGGTGCTTAGGGTGTTCAGGGGGGATTGTGTTTTTTTTCCTGCTGATTCGGAGCCTGTCAAAATCCACGGGCGGATACAATTTCTCGATGTACGGGGTTAATGAATATTTAGGCTTTCTGTTACTTATAACGAGCTTTAAGATGTCCCCTTCCTCTTTAGGTGGGGGAAAACAAACTACAACAGCTGGCGAGCATATCTCCCAGCTCGTTGAAACGCTAATTGGAAGATTTTTCTTCTAAAGAAGAAAAATTTGAACAATGGC
>NZ_JAILFV010000119.1 GCF_024697385.1 Anaerovibrio sp. | reverse complement strand
GCCATTGTTCAAATTTTTCTTCTTTAGAAGAAAAATCTTCCAATTAGCGTTTCAACGAGCTGGGAGATATGCTCGCCAGCTGTTGTAGTTTGTTTTCCCCCACCTAAAGAGGAAGGGGACATCTTAAAGCTCGTTATAGATAATCAGCCAGCGTTCCCGGAAGAATCTTTGAACCAACAGACAAGGACAAGCTGTATATGGTCTGGTATTCCATCAGCTTGGTAGCGAGCTGTGCCACATCTGTGCTGGCTACATCAGTAATGTCACTGGTGATGGATTCGTTTTGAGTAGTCAACATATCTGATGCTGCCGTATAAGCCTGTTGACGGGCTGCCATGGTAGTCTGTGCTCCTAATGCATGGGAATGTGCTGCATCACTTATAGTAAGTCCATCATTGGCCGCCCATTCATTATCTCCGGATTCAATCTTTGCTACGGCATACAGTAATTCGTTCAACATGGCTGTACCGGAGGCTACACTATTATCCTTATCAAAAATGTCACTGCCAAATACATCCTGACCAGTCTGGTTGACACTATCAGTTGCAGGATTAACCCCGCCGGTTCTCTTGACCATGGAAATATACTTGGCATCACCGCGGTATTCAACAATATACTGCTGAGTGACAGAAAATTTCAACGATACCTTTTCACCACCAACGGTAATATTAGCTTCAAAGGCATCTCCAGCTGCGTTAATAACACCATATTCATCAAAATACTTGCTTACATCGGTGCTTCCACCCCAGCTGGAAACCGTTCCAGCCTCATCGCCTGGAGCCACTTTGCTGCCATCCACTGCCTTATCCTTGTAGCCATTTTCCACAAAATCTTCAGTATAAACATTACCATTGGCCACATTCATATAATAGGTTTGTTTATCACTACCAGTAAGCTTTAACATCTGAGTCACTGTAGCATCATCATTTACATCATTAAAGAATGACGCCTGAGCTTCTCCGAGGGTCTTTGTCTCCCCCCGTGACTTCTTGCTACCCGAAATCTGAAATGGCATAGTGGTATCAGACTGGCCGGAAAACAGATACCTATCACCAATCTGTACATTCAAATCAGAAACTATTTCCTGAACCCCGGCCAAAAGCTCCTTAGCTATATCCTTCATGTCACTTTCATTATTGGTGGAATTGCCGGCAGCTACAACCTTTTCCTTAAAGGTATTCATCTGATCAGTTACATTTATCAGGGCAGAATCACTGTTCTTCATCCAGGAAACCGCCGTGGTAATATCATCCTGAAATTGCTCTACATTTTTTAGGGAATTCTGATATCTTAAGTATTTTGAATAGCCCACTGCATCATCTGAAGCCCGATGAAGTTTTTTTCCATCGCTCTGCTCAAAAAGCTTGGTATACTGCTCATAAGTACCGTTAAGCTGCTTCAGATAATTGTTGGACATCATTGTACTGCTTATACGCATAATCTATTACCCTGCCTTTCTTTTCACCCTTATCTGCCAACTACACCTGTACTGTTAATCAGCTTATCCAGCATCTCATCCATGGTCGTGAGGCAACGGGAGCAGGCTGCATAGCCCTGCTGATATGTAATCATATTGGTAAGCTCTTCATCCCAGTTGACCCCTGAAGTAGAGGTTCTGAGATTTTCAATCTGAGTCATAAGATCACTCTGGAAGTCTACCTTGTTGTTCATGTTCTCCGTAGATGATCCCAAGGTCGTCATACTGGCGTTGTAATAACTGTAAAAGGACTCATCTCCTATTGCACGGGTTGTGCCATTTACTACAGAACTAGTATTTGCCTTAACACAATTAAACAGTGTACTGATCCATACAGCATTGGAACCATCTGCTACGCCATTAACTACCCCATCATCTCCCATGGAACGGGTAGCCAGCAGCTTATGTCCGTCAGTACCAGTCAGCTTCTGATTAATTGTGAGTTCCTTGATAATCTGCATTCCACGATACGCTGTACCATTTTTTGTCATATGTAAATCATTGGTATCAGAGGTATCCCAGGCATAAGTTGCACCGTCCTCACCGTAAAAGTTACCACCTGAGGCTACAGTGCCACCAGTTTCTGAAAGGGTATATCCTGCTTTGTGCTGATCATTAAGTGTAGTAAGCAAAAACGCTGCCATATTGGCCAGCTTATCAATATATCCCTTGTCCTCAGCAACTGCCTGTAACTGTGCAAAAAGCTCACCATTCCCTGGATTAAACGGGGTATTTGCTTCCTTAATCTGGAGGGTATAATCACTTATACCATATACCTCATTATTCAATGGCTTAGATACCTCAATGGTGATTTTACTGGTTCCATTAACCAATGTGGTTCCATTGCACACAATATTATACATACCATTAGGTGTCTCAGAAATACTTGTATGCATGATCTTGGACAGTTGATCAACCAAAAGATCACGCTGGTCGCGCAAATCATTGGCAATAGAGCCATTAGCCTCAATTTCCATGATCTGTCCATTTAATGTAGTCAACTGATCTGTAATGCTGTTGACATTATCCACACTCAGAATAATTTCTTCATATACTGATTCAATCTGCTCCTGCACCTGGGTTGCAGTTGCATTTAGTGTCTCAGCAAAATTATAACCTGCATTTATAACATTCTGACGACTGGAAGCTGTACTGGCTGTAGTGGAGCAATCAACCCAGGACTGATAAAACTCCTCCATTGAAGCCTGTAAGCTATTATCATCTGAATCATTAAAGATAGTTTCCAGCTTGGAATAATTTTTTGCCTTTGCGTTATAGAAACCATCATTTGTATTCTCTTTCCAATATTGACGATCTGCATATATATCCCTGGCCCTGGCTATGCTGTTTACCGATACACCTGTACCAATCTGACTGGCATGAGCATAAGACCAGATAGTCTGTGAAGGGGTTGCTGCCGCATTTACCTGCTGACGGGAATACCCTTCAGTGCTTGAATTACTGATATTGTGACCTACTGTGTTTAGACCTACTCTATTGTTATGAATACCACTTACCATGGTATTGAGGCCTGCAAATGTACTCATCATAATATTTCTCGCTCCTATCTCGGAATCCTCAAATAAAAAACATCAGACTCCTGTATCAAACATCTTTTTGCCCTGAACAGGCATCCCACCGTTATCGCCCGGTGTTCCGTAGGTCACCCCTGCACTGGTCTGGGTCATTACATTGATGCTGTAATCGATAAATTTCGTATGTCTATCTAAATATTGCAGGTTGTTGTCATTAGTCATCTTAAGCTCCTGCAATAGTTTTTCCTGGCTTTCAATAAGTGTATTAATCACCTTTTTGTCTGGTGAATACGGGAGCTTGGCAAACCAGGAAGATAAGTTATCTTCACCATGCTCCGTCAAATAATCCATCTTTCTTTTTTCCAGCCCATTTATGTTGGCTATGACTGGTTCTATTGCAGTAGCCAGCTTCCTTGCTGCCAACGCATCTGTTTTAACCAGTTCTGCTTTTTGTGCTTTTGCCAGGTCCAACAACCTTCTGCACAACACCAGCTGCTGACGAAGTATATCGATGATATCCTTCATAATCACACCTCTAGGTCAAAATTTTTTTCATGAGTTACTTTTTCCTGTCCGCCACTCCCGTAGGACGGTTCCACTGAGGTGCCACCAAGTTGATTAAGCTTATAATTGATTGCCTCCAAAGCAGCAGAAATCATAATCTCATTATTTCCCTGGAGTTCCTGTGTGTTTTTTACCACATTCTCAAGTTGCTTGTGGGAACTCATAAGGCTGTCCCTCATCTGACCATCAGGGCACTGACCCCAAACATCACGCATTGTCATGTCAGGATTTATCTGGATATACTGCTTCGCCAGCTGACTGATAACCGCCTGGCGTTGCTTCTCTGTTTTATTTATTGTTGCAATGATAGCTTCTTCCTGATGAACCAGCTTCTCCAGCCCCTTCAGGTCAACAGCCGCCAAAACTGAGCGTTTTTCCCGTCCCAACTTTTCCAGCTTTTGATATTCAGCTATAAGGGTATTGATAACCTCGGCCAAATCCTGCCACATCGTGATACATCCCACCTTCCACGATTAAAATGCACTACCTGCAGTACACTTTAAAATCTGCACTGCATAATACTCTCAGCCAATTCTCTGCTGCTTACATGGTAATTGCCGGATGCAATCAGATTTTCCAGTTCTGTTACACGATCCTGCCGGATATCATCCATCTCATTCATCTTTTTTACCATTTCGCTGACATTCTGTCCCTGCTTGGAAATATGAATTTCATCTCTTTTTTCCATTTCCTGAACAGACTTGGCCGACTTGTTGGCATTCCCCTGATTAGCATAAATGCTGGCAATGCCCTGAAGATTATTGTTTATAATCATGGTTCTCACCACCTTTTCCTAATATTACATCCTTAATATTTTTCTGCAAAAGGAGACACTTCAAGTGTCTATTCCTCTTCCTACTATTTTATCGAAAAAAAATGCAGGGTCCTTAAACCCTGCAAAAAAATATCTTAAATATATATGTATTTTTTTTAAAATTCTTTCCCGGCATTATACATTGTATGGCTTCTGTCCACCTTGGTAGGCTGTACTTTTTTGGTATTCAGCTGGGATGCCTGCTTTGCCAAATCCTGGCTGCACTTCTCACAAAAACGGCCAGTAAATATCTCTGCCCCACAGCTCTCGCAGGCATAGGAAATATTCCCATTATTAACGAATCTTCCACTCCTGATCATGCGGAGTACGACTTTTTCCTTGACGCCTGTCTCCCTTACTATTTCATCCACGCTGCATTTATCGTGATCGCGGACATATGAATAGACAATCTGTTCCTGCTCCAGTTCCAGATCATAGCATCTAGGGCACACATTCTGTCCTACTTCTAAATATAATTTGCCACAATCAGGGCAATTTCTTAGCTTATTCATAAAAAACACCTCTACCTTTGATGAGCTCAAATCTAATGTAACATATCAAAATCCCGTTTCAATTTATTATATATGAAAATCCATACTGATTCAATATTCTATTTTCTCCCTGAGGCAATCACGACCCCAAGAATACTGGCTGCTCCTGCTTTTTTTAATTCTTTGCCACATTCAAAAAAAGTAGCTCCTGTAGTAAAAATATCGTCTGTAAGCAAAATATTTTTCCCCTTTATCCTGTGGACATAATCTTCTTGCAGGGCAAAAGCCCCCCTGACATTTTTTTGACGCTCTTCATATTTCAGGTTAAATTGCGGGATGGTATCCCTTACCCTTTTTAACACTTCTGAAAAGTCCATCTTGCGAGCAGAAACAGCTGGAGAAAAAAGCAATACGCCCTGATTAAACCCCCGGGCTTTCATTTTGGATTCATATAAAGGAACAGCTGTTATGAGCTCAGTATCCTCCATCTCCAATTTTTCCATTCCTTTTTTTGTAAAATACTGTACCGCCTTTATGGCACTTTTTTTCTTATTGTATTTCACATCTGCTATTAATTTTTTCAATATTCCGTCATATTCTCCCAGGCACCAGACGCCTTTGTCAAACACCCCGCCCAGATCTGACTCCAGTGGCAATTTTTGTACCTTCAAAAGCCTTGAAAGACAACTGTCACACCAATAACCATTATGCTCAACATAATTATTGCAGGCTGGACATTGGGGAGGAAACAACAAATTTAATAAAGCCTCCAGCATCATGCTTCTCCTATATCAAAGGTCTCTGGACAATCGTTCTGCCAAAAGAGTATATCTCCTCCTGGTCCGGTCATTGGATATGGCAGTATTTAACGCAGCCCTTGAGCCTATCAGTATAACCTTCTTTTTGGCCCGGGTAATGGCCGTATACAATAAATTGCGCTGCAGCATTATCCTGTGCCCGGGAACCAACGGCAAAATAACAACCGGATACTCACTGCCTTGGCTTTTATGCACGCTCATACAATAAGCAAGCTGTATTTCATTAAGCTCAGCCTTTTCGTAGGCAGCCAAAACATCATCGCCATAGCGAACAGTAACCTGTTCTTCTGTCATGTGTTCAATAAATCCAATATCTCCGTTAAAAACACCTTTGTCATAATTATTTTTCGTCTGCATCACCTTGTCTCCCAGGCGAAAACAACGAATACTGCTCACATACTCCGGTTTGTACGCTGCAGGAGGATTGAGAGCACTCTGAAGCCGCTTGTTGAGACTCTCTACGCCACAGCTCTGACGGTGCATAGGTGAAAGCACCTGGATATCCTCTGTCGGAGAAAATCCCAAGGCAGGAAGCGAATCCCGGCAAAGTGTGACAATTTTCTGTTCTGCTGCCTCAGGGTTATTAATTTCTATGAATTCAAAATCACTTTTATCCGCTGAAAATTGTGGCAGGCGTCCACTATTAATGGCATGAGCATTCATTACTATACTGCTGGCCTCACTTTGACGGTATACCTCGGACAAACACACACTGGGGATAACCCCACTGCGCAGAATATCCTTGAGCACAGAGCCCGGGCCAACTGCCGGAAGCTGATCAACATCGCCAACAAGAATCAAATGACATCCCGCCGGCACAGCCTCCAAAAAATGGCGCATCAATATTATATCCATCATAGATACCTCATCCAAAATAATAGCATCCGTTTCCAATGGATCATCAATATTTCTGCCAAAGGCGGCCCCATCTGTGGTACCCCCCTGTGCCTCCAGCATACGATGGATAGTAACAGCCTTGCGGCCGGTAGCTTCACTGAGCCTTTTGGCAGCCCGTCCTGTTGGAGCGCCCAGCATAACACTAAGCCCATAGCTTTCCAAAAGATCCAGCATGCCTCTCACTACAGTTGTTTTTCCTGTCCCCGGACCACCGGTAAGCACAAATATCCCATGTGTCAATACACACTGTATGGCTTCCCGCTGCCTCTCAGCAAGGGTAATCCCTGACGAAATTTCCCATTTTTTTATCTGGGCAGCTGCGTCACCGCCACTGACAGGGGCAGCCTGTTCCTGCAAAAAGAGCAGGTGCTCTGCTGTCTCGGTTTCTGCCTGGTACAAATACTCCGGATAGACAAGAACATTTCCGCCCACAACTTCCTGATCAAGGGTACCCTCTGCCAAATCACGCTTTAATGTATCCCATATTTTATCCCGGCTTACCCCTAGGGCTCTTTCCACTTCATCCACAAGAAGGCCCTCCGGAACACAGCAATGACCATATAGTGATATTCGCCGCAGCTGATATTCAAGAGCTGCGGAAATTCGCATCTCATCATCTGCCTGTAATCCAATTCCAGCCGCTATGGCATCAGCAGCTGAAAAGCCAATACCATCTATTTCCCTTGCCAGCCGGTAAGGATTTTTTTCCATAACCTCCACTGCAAAGGAACCGTACCGGGCATATATCTTTCCGGCATAAATCCCCGACACATTATGTTGTTCCAGCCATACCATAATCTGACGCAATTCGGCCTTTTCCATATATGATGTATGGATTTTGGCAGCTGTTTTTGCTCCAATACCAGCTATTTCCTTTAACCTGTTTGGGCTTTTCTCAATAATGTCCAAGGCCATACCACCAAATTTAGCCACGATGCGCTTGGCATTAACCGGTCCAATTCCATCTACAGCACCGGAAGCCAAAAATCGTTCAATGCCTTCAAGACTGGTAGGTGCTGCCACCAACATATGCTCTGCCTTAAATTGCTGGCCAAAACGGGGATGCTCTACCCAGGTGCCCTTAAGTTCAAGCTGTTGTCCCTGTAATGGTGGCTCCATCTGAACAGTAACCGTAGCAATCCCCCGTTGTCCCTCCAGGCGCAGCCTAAACACACTAAACCGGCCATCCTGACTGGCAAATATGATATTTTCCACTGTCCCCTGCAGTTCTTCCATGTATCAGGTTCCTCCGATCAGGCTTCCGTCAGTTGCGCCCACTTATCATACCATTCATCTAATTCCTTGGTCTTCGCCTCGTATTCATTGGCTATTTCAATACTTTTCCCCGGATCAGCCTGTACCTCAGGGCTGTTCATGGTCAACTCAAGGCATTTTAAATCCATTTCTATGGTGGCAATCTGTGCTTCAGCACGATGAATAAGCTGGTTGCGCTTATCATCACTCATGCTGAGTATCGCACCTCTTTTTGCCTGATCAGCCCTGCCGGCTCCGGCACCTTCATGTATTGCTGCCCCTTCAGGTTTGTTGTCCTTTTTCTTTGCAGCATCAGAATGTTCCTTGGCATCTGTGATACGCGCTTCGTTTTCTTCTGCTTTTTTTTCACGGTAATAGCTGTAATTTCCAATATACTCGTGAAGAGTTCCTTCAGAAAGCTCCAACACACAGTTGGCAACCTTATCCAAAAAATATCTGTCATGGGATACAGTAATATATGTCCCTGGGAAGGTTGACAAAGCTTCCTCCACTGCTTCCTTGGCAGGGATATCCAAATGATTGGTCGGCTCGTCCAAAACCAGGAAATTTGCTCCCGTGAGCATGAGCTTCAAAAATGCCAGTCTGGACTGCTCCCCACCGGACAAATCCCCAATAAGCCTAAATACATCATCACCATGGAACAAAAAGGCTCCCAAATATCGTCTGGCCTGCTGTTCGTCCAAACCATACTCGTAAAGCATTTCATCCAGCAGGCTGCGGTCCATATGGAGCCCCTCATGCTGCTGAGAAAAATAACCTATTTTTACCCTTGAACCAATCTTTAAACGGCCAGTAGGAGATTCCAGCTCCCCCACCAGCAATCTGAGCAAGGTTGTTTTACCGGCACCATTTGGTCCCACTACAGCTATCCCATCCCCCTTACGAATGAGGACATTGACATGTTCAAACAGTGTCCTGTCAGGGAATTTGTAAGAAATATCCTCCAATTCTGCCACTCTCTGAGCACAGTCAGATGGTGCATTAAAAGCAAAATAATTGAATGCCGCTGTTTCCGCCGGTTTGACTATGCGTTCCAGCCTGTTCAACTGGCTTTGACGGCCACGGGCCTGCTTGGACTTGATTCCGGCCTTGTACTTGCGGATATAATCTTCCGTTTTTTTGATATATTCCTGTTGCTTTTCATATGCAGTCAGCTGTGCCGCTCTTCTCTGCTCCCTGACCTTCATAAAATATGAATAGTTTCCCTCATAAACGGTAACAGTCTTATTGTCAATCTCAAAGATTCTATTGGTGACCCTGTCCAGGAAAAAACGGTCATGAGATATTATCAGTACGCCACCTGTATATGTCTGCAGGAACCCTTCCAGCCACTCGATCATGCTGATATCCAGATGATTTGTAGGTTCATCCAAAAACAAAAAATCAGGTTCCCTCAGTAATGCCTTGGCCAAACATACACGGGTCCGCTGACCACCCGAAAAATGTGCTACCTGTTTTGCCAGATCTTCTTCCGTAAAGCCAAGACCAAATGCCGTACGACGGATACTGCTTGCATAATCGTAGCCATCCAAATGCTCAAAGCGTTCCACCAGGCGTCCATATTGTTTTAACTTGTCAGCATCAGCATTTTCGGCTAATTCAGCTTCCATGGTCTCCTTGGCAGCCTTCAGTTTCATAACATCTGAGAAAACACTTTTTAATTCCTCATACAGGGTTCCATCGCTGTCCATATCAGCCTGTTGTTCAACATATCCAATGGTATCAGCTGAATCTATTGATATATTCCCCCGGTCATATTCCTCTTTGTTTAAAAGGCACTTCATTAAAGTGGATTTGCCGGCACCATTTGCCCCTACAAAGCCCACTTTTTCGCCACGCTTTATTTCAAAACTCACATCATTGAATAATTCTTCTGTTCCGAAAGCCTTGGAAAGGCCTGTCACCCTTATTGTGCCCACTCTATCTCTGCGGTCCTTTCTCTTAATTAAAATCCTTGCCTACATACACCACAGCTTCCATGGGGTCAGCCCCATCCATAATGGTACAAGGGAATGGCATCCCATAAAACCAATTGACATTTGACTCATCCGTAACAATGATCGTATGTTCACGGTCAGCTTTATTGCCGGTATCTACCCCGGTAACATTAAAGCCCTTACTCATGAGCTTATTAACCATTTTGGCACCTGCACCATTCACTCCACTGTCATTAATGACCAGCACGGAGATTTGGCCCGGTCCCTCAGCCTTGGTGGATTTTCTCTTATCTTCTTTCTTGGTTTCAGAAGCTTCCTTCTTATGCTCCTTATTCTCATCATCTTTTGTCTTATCTTCCTGCATCTGCTGGGTTATAGCACCATCCTTCAGGGCAACAATTCCCTTTGGCAGTGAAGCTTCATATTCCTTGTTTAACGCTTCAGCATTTTCTCTGGCATTATCATCCAGGACATTGCCCATCTCCTCGGCCACCATGGTACGAAGGGCCAGTATATCCGGCAGCCAATAGCTTACATCATCCAAAAATGCCGGTGTCCCCGGAATCATCACGGATTCCATTCCCTGCTCACGAATGTCAGGCAATAATTGGGCAATAGCCATCATCTCTGAAAGTGGCATATCTGTTTCCAAAGTCTTGCTGATAGCCTCAAGAATCCTTGGAATTTTTGGCAATACGGAAGGATGAAGCATTTTCGCCAGCACAGCCCTCATAAAATGCTGTTGCCTGCCAATGCGCCCGATATCCCCTTCACCGTCACGGAATCTCACATACTGAATGGCCTTCTCGCCTGTCATATGCTGCATTCCCGGATAAAGATCAATCACCAGTCCACCATTGTCATCCCATGGATCCTCGTAATACATGCGCTTTTCAACATCAATATCAATACCATCAAGAGCATCTATTATTTTTTCAAAACTCTTTACATCAATCAGGACATAGTAATCCACCGGAATCCCCAAAAGGTTCTCCACGGTACTTTTTGTAAGCTTATGACCCCCAAAGGCATAGGCGTGATTGATCTTGTCATACCCATTCCCCTCTATTTTCACACGGGTATCCCGGGGAACAGACATGAGCTCTGTCTTGCCAGTTTCCTTATTTACTGTCAGCATCATGAGGGTATCACTCCGCCCGACATCATCATTGCGGCTGTCCACGCCCATGATCATTATATGAAGCACATTCTCATTAGTTTCAAGTCCTGCTTCAGATACGACAGGCTGAACATCCTCATTGTCATAAAAATGTACAGCCAGACCAACTGCAGTAAAAAGGCAGATAACAGCCGCCAATATATATAGACGCGTGTAATTACGACGCGTTTTTCGCTTAATTCGCATTCTAATAGAGCCTCTTTTCAAAAATAAGTAATTTTTACCACATTTTTTTATTATAACGCAGTTATTAATATTTGCCCATATTTACGCAAAAATTCTTTGAATGGGGATTCATAAAAAAATGGGTTGCCACTCCAACCCATTTCAGATTATGTATATTCTATTCTTCTCTCCCTGAAATATACCGGCTTCAATCCTAGAAATTCTGCCAAATCAATGGCCATCGGGAAATTCATCCCCAGATTTTCAACCTTATGGGCATCAGAACCAATAGCAATATATTCGCCACCTAATTCCCTGTACCGCCTGTATATCGGCAGCAATGCCTCTGCCACAGTTTTGCTGTCAAGGCGGCGGGTATTCAGCTCCATGACCGTACCTGTATCCAGGACATTCATAATGACCAGATCAACCAAATCATGTAAGTCAGTATAATCAATTTCCTTGTCTTCATAAGGTGCATATCGGCATATATAATCGATATGTCCCAATATATCTATATATGGATTGGCCTTGACCATATCCGCCATGTTTTTCAGGTAGCAGGCGTAGGCCTCACGCTTCGTCTTGTTTTCATAATAATCCGGATAATATATATCCAGTTTATTAATGGCATGAATAGAGCCTATGACCTGGTCAAAGGGAACCTGCTTTATAAAGCGTTTGTTGGCCTCAATACTACCAGGAGTCAATCCAAGCTCAACCCCCAACAGCAATTTGTTACCCCTTAAGGGTTCATACTGCCGCCAATATTTTTGTGGATCAAAAACAAAATCCATATCCTTGTAATGTGGCGATTCCACATAATCAAAATCATAATGTTCGGTGAAGACCAGTCCAATCCCCAGCCTGTCAGCAGCCTGTACAGCATCTGTCGCCTTCATGTCCGAATCAGATGAGAATTCTGTGTGGGAATGACTATCATAAATCATATCACAGCTGCTCCTTTGCATGTTTTAATGCCAAGGATAACTGATCAGGACAAGAGGTGGCCTTAGCCCCACAACGGATGCCTTCAACACGGCTTATAACCTCATCTATATCCATCCCCTCCACCAGCTTGCTGATGCCCTGGAGATTACCATTACAACCGCCAATCACCCGCAAATTATGAAGTTTATTGTCCTCAATATCAAATTTCATCATACGGGAGCATACTCCCTGAGGTGCATATTCAAAAGAACTCATAATTTATTCCCTACCCTTTCATATTAATCTGATGCCGGCAGGCCAAATCATACTTGCCTGTGTTACACCATATTTACTGTCACCATTGCATCGGCCAGGAGAGCAAATTCCTTTAGAGTAAAGGTTTCTCCCCGTCGGCCACTGTCTATACCACTTTCAGAAAGAGCCAAATCAATGGCTTCCTTCCTAAATCCTGCCCCCTTCATCGCATTGGAAATGGTTTTCCGACGCTGGCCAAAGGCGGCTTTTACAACCTTAAAAAACATTTTTTCATCTTTTACTTCCACGGCGGGTGTCTCACGAACATCACAGACTATGACCACAGAATCCACTTCCGGTGCAGGTATAAAGGAACGCGGGGGAACATCAAAGGCAATATGTGGCCTTGTATAATACTGAACCGCAACAGAAAGCGCCCCGTAGGCTTTTGTTCCCGGCTTGGCAATCATCCGCAGTGCTACTTCCTTCTGTACCATAGTAGCTAATATGCTAATAGGTAAATGCTGCTCCAGCAGTGCCATCAGAATCGGTGTCGTAATGTAATACGGCAGATTTGCCGCTACCTTGAAGGGTGCATTCCCCATAAGCTCCGGAATATCCACCTTTAGGATATCGCCTGGAACAATCTGCACATTATCATAACCGGCCAGAGTTTCTGCCAACACTGCAGGCAGCTTTTTATCCAGTTCTACTGCAGTCACAGCTGCTCCTGATTCTGCCAGCCCCTGAGTCAAAGTACCAATACCAGGACCGATTTCCAAAATCTTATCTCCCGGTCCGGCCCCAACGGCATCCACAATTCCACGGACAATATTGGCATCCACCAAAAAATTTTGCCCCAATCGTTTACTTGCACGCAGATTAAAGGCCTTCATGATATGGCGCGTAACACCGGGATTGGCAATAGTGGCATGCATGCCACCCAGCTTCAGCCTGTTGTCATTATTAATTTCTTCATTGATATCGCTATCAAGATTGAAGCTCATTGATATTTTCCTCCTCAGCCAGTGCCGCCTCGAATTCTTCCTTTGAAACGCCATAATGATTCAATCTCTTCAAGAAGGTCTTGGCATTGGCATATCCAATCCCCAACCTCGCACCCATACGAGCCCTTTTATCACTGGCGCCAGGACCACCGCTGATTCCGGCCCGCAGCAGGTCAGATCCGGTAAAGTTGTTGCTCGGTTCCCAATCCAAAGTACGAACCTTTTCCAGTGCTTTCCGTATGGATTCCGGTGATGCCTGTTCAATTCCAATATCATTATTTGCGGTGGCCTCATCCACAGGGACAAAGGCATGCTTGGCTTTCGGGCAACGACGGGTAACATATTTGCGGATACGCTCTCCCGCACTGTCAGGATCAGTCAGTATAATGATTCCCCGTTTTTTATATGCTTTCTCTATGGAATCCAGACAAGCCGGCTTCAGATTAAATCCTTCTGTAATGATACAATCTGCCTCCACAGCCTTGTTAATTGCCACTACATCCATCTTGCCTTCTACAACCAATACTTCTTTTATCATAATAACCTCAATCTATAAATCATATATACGCCTTTACTGCCGCGTATACATCCTCATGTATCTCCTCAACACTGCGCGGTCTGCCATTGGTACTGCATATTATTTTTTGCCAGCCATATTTATCCGCCACCCAGTTATAGGCCGAGTGACAACGGTGCAGATATTCCTTGTCCATTTCATGAATATCTCTTTTTCTATCCTTATTCTGTGCAGCACGCTCCTTAATCAGTCTGTCACTGACATCCGGATCCATATCCAGATATACCACAACATCAGGAATTGGTAATTTTAATTTACCAAATTCAAAATCCCACAGCCAGGAAAGAAATTCCTCGCGACGAACCTGGTCCTGAATCTTCACTGCTTGATGGACCATATTGGAGGTAGTGTACCTATCAGCCAATATAACATTCCCAGCTTCATAGGCCCCTTTCCACTTTAAATGAAAGGAGGCGTATCTGTCCACAGCAAAAAATGCAGAAGCGCCATAGGCATCCACATCATCTGCATGCTGCCCGAATTGTCCACCCAAATACATCTTGACCAAGGCTGATGAATCAGAACCATAATCCGGGTATTCCACTTTCATAACATTATATCCATCTTTTTGCAAATGGTCCAGCAGTGCCTTGGTCTGTGTTGCCTTACCTGAACCATCCCCGGCCTCTATTGTAATCAGTTTTCCCTTACCCAATCCTGGTAACCTCCAAAATTCTCATATTTAACTTGACAGCACATATTCAAAAAATATGCACGGACTGATATTTTTGAGCGTCTCTCATCAGATTATTTCTTAATAACTCTTATATATTCCAGTGCACTGTCTTCAGGGCCAACTACCCTCAGGTGTTGTTCCTGTTGCTTGCGCACAGCTTCTATCAAAGCAGCAGAGATAATTTCCCCGGGGCATAACACCGGAACCCCGGGAGGGTAAAAAGCCACTGTTTCAGCCGAAACACAGCCGACGGCTTCATCAAATCGCATTCTTTCCCCTGTGCCGAAAAAAGCATCTCTGGGTGATATTGCCATGTTATTGGGGCGAAACAGTACATCAGGGGGTGGCTGTAATGGCATCAGGGGCATGCCATGGTCCCTGGCAAGACATTGTAAGACTTCCAATAATCTGCTCACGGTCTCTTCGGTATCAGCCATGGATATAATAAACACCATATTGTAATTATCAGACAACTCACATTGAACTTTATACTGATGCCTGAGAATATCTTCTGCCTCATACCCGTGAACCCCAAGCCCAGTGAGATTGACTACAATCCGAGTCCGGTCCAGGGCGAAGGTATTGGTTTTGTCAATGATTTCTTCGCCTACACAATATAATCCTGATATATTGTTTATTTCTTTCCTAAGCCAGTCAGCCATGTCCACTGCTTTTTTCAACCGTTCCTGTCCCTCTTCTGCCATTTGCAGTCTAGCTATATCCAGAGATGCCAGCAAGAGCTGGTTAGGGCTTGTTGTCTGGAGCAGGGATGCTGCCTTCCGGATTTTTGCCTTTAATACCATGCTGCTCCCGATATGCAGCATGGAAGTCTGTGTAAGACTCCCCAAAACCTTGTGAGTACTTTGCGCTACAACATCCGCCCCCAGGTCAAGAGCCTGTTTGGGCATACCGGATATGGATGCAGCAAATTTCAAGTGTGCCCCGTGAGCCTCATCCACCAAAAGCAGCATATTCTTTCCATGCAGCAAATCAGCAATCTCTCCCAGATTGCCAGCCATCCCATAATAGGTTGGATACACGGCAATCAGGGCTTTTGCCTCCGGATATTTTTCGATGGCAGATTGCACTGTCTCCACACTGAGACAGCCTGCAATACCGATAGGTTCAATAATTTCAGGCTGTAGATATACAGGAACAGCCCCTGCTAATATCAATCCACCAATAATTGACCGATGGGCATTGCGGGGAACCAGCACCTGATCACCGGGGCTCAAGGTCCCGAGAATCATTGCCTGAATGGCACTGGTTGTGCCATTTATCATAAACAGCGTATCCGATGCACCCCAAAGCTCTGCTGCCAATTCCTCGGCTGCTTTTATACATCCCTGGGGATCATGCAGGTCATCCAGTTCTTCCATAAGGGAAACCTCCTGCCGCAAACCATCCCTGGTAATCAGTTTTGACAGCAGAGGGTGAGCTCCCAGCCCCTGTTTGTGTCCGGGAGTATGAAAAGCAAGAGCGCCGTCCCTTGCATATTTTTCCATTGCATCAGAAACCGGCGCCACATTTTGATTAATTTTCAATATATTCTTTCTCATTACTTTACCTTGGTTGAGGGTATGGCATCTTAATATGTATCTTCGTACCCTTGTTAGGCTCGGAAATTACTGACAGATTAGCACCAATGAGCTTGGCCCGCTCCTCCATTCCAATAACGCCAAACCGGCCTTCACCAGATGGATTATGCCGCTCCTCTGCCAACCTATCTACATCAAATCCTTTCCCGGTATCAGCCACCAAAATAGCCAGGGAATCATTCGTATACAAAAGCCTTACATTCGCAGCATCAACCTCAGCATGATGCTGCACATTGGTTAAGGCCTCCTGTATAATCCTGAAAATAGTAACCTCAACATGATTATCAAATTTATATTCCTTACCATCAATCTGAAGCTCAACCTTTAATATCTTGCGGTCTTCCAGCTTTCTTACCAGCTGTTTAATAGCCGGAATCAATCCCAGATCATCCAAAGTCATCGGGCGCATATCAAAGATAATTTGCCTGATATGCTCCAGGCAGGTACGCAGCTGACGGCGTAGTTCCTGCAGGTTTTCCTTTGCAGCATCAGGATGTGTATCCACAAAGCGCTCACAAATAGATGCCTGATAAATGAGATTGACCAGTTCCTGAGCCGGACCATCATGTATTTCCCTAGATACGCGCAATCTCTCATTTTCCTGCGCCCTAATAATCTGAATGCCCAAAAATTTATTTTTGGAGGCAATCTCCATTTGCGTAACTACATCACTAAGCTGTGATGTAAGGTAGCCAATAACAGACCCCAGCTTCATGGCAAGTGACTCCGCCATTCGCATGGTCTTTTCCAGATTATACAGCCGTATCTCCAACCGGTCCCGCTGACGCCTGGTTTGATATTCCTTTTCCTTGACAGTTGCAAGCTGAACCTGAACAGTCTTAACTGCCTCATAGCTGGCACGAATACGCTCTTCGGAATAATTGGAAAAATTACTGCTGACCTGAACCAGCTTCTGTTTTTCTTTTTGCTCCTGCCGCACCAGTTCATCCACTTCATCCTGAAGTCTTCTTGTCTGATCCTTCAGATCCTTCAATAATACCCTTGTGGATTCAACATCCGCCTTAGTATTGTCATATATCTCAAAAATCTGGCCCTTGCTGCCATCCATGGCTGCTATGGTCTGTTTGAATGCGTCTTGTAGCAGGCGTTCCTCTTGAGCGTCATCCTTATCTAACAAATCTATATTCATTATTGTAACGCTCCTTATTTACTTATTATCAAAACCTAACCTAATTTATCATATCAATACAAAGTTTTTTTGGCAATAAGATTATGGTACCAAAAATGAATTTTCTCATATTTAATATTATACATATAAAATTTATCACTTGCATTTATTATAAAATACTATTAAAATTTTATTCAGTTATGACTATTTTTAACAAGGAGAGTTCTACAGACATATGAGCATTTTTGACAGATTTTTACCAAAAAGAAAACCAGTTGAAATAAAAAACAACATTCCAAAAGAGAAGGAAAATCTCCGGAAAACCTTTGGTGTGTACTGCAATAAACATCATGGCACCAAAAGCGGCAAATTATGCCCGAAGTGCACCGCTCTGCTGGCTACTGTAATGACAAAAATCAATCGCTGTCCGTATGGTATTACCAAGCCAATCTGTGACAGGTGTGAAATTCAGTGCTTTGGGGAAAAGCAGACCAAGGAATTCATGGAGATAATGAAATCCTCCGGCACAGGAATGTTCCTCAGGCATCCAATCATGGCATTCAAGCATAAAATGGCCAGTCTGAGTGTTGATTACTCCAAAAACGAAATGGAGAAGCGCCAACGGGAAAAGGAAAAGGCCAAGGAAAAAAATGCCAAGGAAAAAGCAAAAGCCAGGGAAAAGGCTGAAAAAAACAAATAATGCCAAAATGCAAAAGGGACCCTTGAAGTGGTCCCTTTTTTATTTACTCAAAATATTTACCACGGGTTCCAATTAAGCGCACAAACTTTTCTGCGACATATTACCCATGCTTAATGCAAAAAACGTCCCCCTTGAAAATCCAAGGGGGACGTTCCCGAACACCTTATTTGTAATTGGTAGGTAATACCTGGAAATGGTCACGAGGATGTGCACAAACAGGGCACACCTCCGGAGCTTCTTCCCCGGTGCATACATAACCGCAGTTTGAACACTGCCAAATAACCTTCTCGTTCTTCTTGAATACCTTATCCTGCTCAACATTAATCAGCAGAATCTTGTAACGCTCCTCATGCTCCTTTTCAATTGCAGCAACTGCCTCAAACAGTGCAGCAATCTTATCAAAGCCCTCTTCCTTTGCTACCTTGGCAAATTCAGGATACATGGAAGTCCATTCTTCGTTCTCACCGGCAGCGGCAGCCTTAAGATTCTCAGCAGTGGAACCTATCTTTCCGCCATTAACCAGCTTAAACCAAATTTTTGCATGCTCCTTTTCGTTCTTGGAGGTTTCAGTAAAAATATTCTGAATCTGAACATAGCCATCCTTCTTGGCCTGTGATGCAAAATACTGATACTTGGTATGAGCCTGAGACTCGCCGGCAAATGCCGCCCACAAATTTTGTTCTGTTTTACTACCCTTTAATTCCAAAATAACGCCCCCTTAATATCACACACAAAACATAAACACACAACTACACACATATACCAGATACTGAATATCTAGTAGGTGTAGTATATCATTTTTGAAGTGCTATGTAAATATCGGCCAGGCCCTTACACTGCAGGTTAAAACTGACTACCCCACCACCATCATCGCTCTCACCAGACACCTTTGCACAATTTATTCTCAGCCCATATATGTTGATTTCATCGAAGAAAAAAGGATACTGCTAAAATATACAGTACCCTTAATTGATGGTTATAACGCCATTGTTCAAATTTTTCTTCTTTAGAAGAAAAATCTTCCAATTAGCGTTTCAACGAGCTGGGAGATATGCTCGCCAGCTGTTGTAGTTTGTTTTCCCCCACCTAGAGAGGAAGGGGACATCTTAAAGCTCGTTATTACATATTTTTGACCGGTATCGGCCCACGGCTCAAGGCTATTGCCCCAGTCCTTGCTATTTCTATAATCTGGAACTCTGCCAGCATCTCACAGATAGCGTTGATTTTCCCCTGTGAACCTGTGATTTCTATGACCACATTCTCCGGGCTGACATCCACTATATTACCACGGAATATATCAACAATATTCCTTATATCCGCCAGGGAATCCTTGGAAGCACGAACCTTAAGCAAAACCAGTTCACGGACAATCGAATCCACCAGTCCTAAATTGACTATTTTGATTACATCAATCAATTTCCCCAACTGATTGACTACCTGCTCCAGCTCGCGGTCATTCTCTACGGACACCTCAATGTTTATCCTGGTAATATCTGCATCCTCCGTATATCCTGCAGATATACTTTCTATATTAAATGCCCGGCGGCTGATCAGTCCGGAAACATGGGTCAAAACACCAGGTTTATTATCTACCAATACAGCTAAAATATATTTTTTCACTCTTCAGTACCTCCCAACACCATATTGTCCAGCTGTGCCCCAGGTGCCACCATAGGGAACACGTTCTCATTGGCCGGCAACATGACATCTATGAGCATCGGGCCCTTGGAAGCAAGAGCTTTTTTCAGCCTGGCCTTAAGTTCCTTTGGCTTTTCTATGCGGCAGGCACTAAGCCCCATCGCTTCGGCCAGTTTAACAAAATCAGTACGATTGGACAACAAGGTATGAGAATATCTTTTTCCATAAAACATTCGCTGCCATTGTGATACCATGCCCAATACATGATTGTGCAAAAGGACTATCTTGACATCTATACCATTATCTGCCGCTGTTGCCATTTCCTGACAATTCATCATCACTGAACCGTCACCGGTAAACAGAACTACCTTCTTTTCAGGCTGTCCCAATTTGGCTCCCAGAGCTGCCGGCAGGCCATATCCCATGGTTCCCAGTCCACCTGAAGTAAGGAACTGTCTTGGGTTGCGGCTGTTAAAGAACTGGGCAGCCCACATCTGATGCTGTCCTACATCAGTAACCACTATGGTGTTTTCATCCACCAGACCGCTAACAGTATCAATCAGTTCCTGTGGCATAATATAATCCTTATTGACAGTATAACTAAATGGGTACTTCTTATTCATGTCCAGTACCTGGTCCACCCAGCCACTGATTCTTTCCCTGCAGGATGCACTGACCGCCTGTATCTCTTTGGCAAAAATAGGTAATGACCATCTCAGATCACCAATAACCGGATAATGGGCATATACATTTTTATTGATTTCCGCTTTATCCACCTCGAAATGGGCAATCTTGGCCTTTGATGCAAAGGCCTCAATCTTGCCGGTAACGCGATCATCAAAACGAACGCCTATGCCTATCAGCAAATCGCATTTCTGTACTGCCATATTTGCAGCATACGATCCATGCATACCGACCATTCCCAAAAATCCATCCTGCAATGCCGGAATACATCCCAGCCCCATGAGGGAGCTGACTACAGGAATACCGGTAGCAGCCACTATCTTCCTGAGAAGCTCTGTCTGGTCGGCCAGAGTAACACCACCGCCAATGAAAAACAGTGGTCTCTTGGCCTTTTTTAACGCCTTAACCACAGTATCAATCTGCTTTTTGTCCCCTGTAAAATCTCCGGAATAACCACGCAGTTGCACTTGCTTTGGATATTTGAAATCCAGCTCTGCAGTAAAAACATCCTTTGCTATATCAATTACAACCGGACCTGGACGACCGGTACGGGCAATAAAAAACGCCTCTTTGATTACTCTTGGTAATTCAGAAACTTTTTTGACTAGGTAATTATGTTTCGTAATCGGGGTAGTAATGCCAACAATATCGGCTTCCTGGAATGAATCCTTACCAATGTACGGATTCCCCACCTGCCCGGTAAAACATACCAATGGAATGGAATCCATGTTGGCAGTGGCGATTCCAGTAATCAGGTTGGTAGCTCCCGGACCTGATGTAGCAAAACACACCCCAACCTTTCCGGTCGCCCGTGCATATCCATCTGCAGCATGCACAGCTCCCTGTTCATGACGGGATAATACATGGGGAAACTTTGCCTTATACACAGCATCATATAAATCCAAAACTGCTCCGCCAGGATACCCAAACACCAAATCCACATTTTCTATTTTCAGACTTTCCAGTACAGCCTGTGCCCCATTCATCCGCACAGAAAACTCCCCCTTATATCGTATAATTGAACAACGCCTTCACAGCTCAAATCAGGAATGCACTGTCAACATATACACAAAATGGTTTATCGGTTACTTATTATACAATAGTGTTTACATAATTTTCAATAAATATTCTGTCAATTTTACACAAAACAGGTTTTATGAAAATTAATGTAGTTAAAATTAAGTACATTTTTCTTTTCTTTGTGGACTTTGCATTATTTTACAGAAAGTAGCAAAATTGGGATAATGGCGTTATAATTTAGCACATCAATAATTGTTTTTAAAGGAGTAACTATGAACACCTTAACTGTATTAATCGGTTCTGTGATTTTATTGGGCTGTGGCTACAAGTTTTACGGCCAATGGCTGGCCCATCACTTTGATATGGAAAACAGTGGGGAGCTCACTCCTGCCCACAAATATCAGGATGGCCTTGATTATATGCCTGCAAAATCCCATATATTGTTCGGTCATCATTTTTCCTCCATTGCCGGAGCAGGTGCTATTACAGGCCCAATCCTGGCCGCCTGTTTTGGTTGGCTCCCTGCAGTGTTCTGGATTATCCTGGGGGGGATTTTTTTCGGTGGGCCACAGGATATGGGAGCTTTGGCTGCCTCCATAAGATATAAGGGGCATTCTCTTGGAGAAATTTTATCTGTCAGAGTCAGCCCCCGTACAAAAATCCTGTTTTTCTGTTTTGCGTGCTGCGCCTTATTGCTGCTCATGGCATCACTTATATCCATAATAGCTGACACCTTTGCTGCCACATATACTTCCAGTGGTGCTATCAACATGGCAGCCAGTAACACCGGGGCTTCATTAGCCACAATATCTGTTTTTATTACTGCATCAGCCATAATTTTGGGTATTATTGACAAACGCTTCCAACCAACAAGGATAAGTGCTGCTCTCATTGGCATCCTTTTCATCATCCTGTCCATAATCCTGGGGATGAAATTTCATTCCCTGTACCTGTCACATACTACTTGGATTGTACTTCTCATGACTTATATTGCCATAACATCAGTGACACCGGTAAATCTGCTATTACAGCCCCGGGACTATCTGTGTTCTTTCCTTCTGTACACGGTCCTTCTGATTGCCGGCCTGGGAATCCTAATAACCCACCCTGAAATAAACCCTTCTGTATTACCGGCTTTTTCCGGATTCACTGTGAATACCGCTAATGGGGTACAATATCTTTTCCCTGTGCTTTTTACCACCATAGCCTGTGGGGCCATATCGGGCTTTCACGCACTTATAGCTTCCGGCACCACTGCAAAACAGCTTGACAAAAAAATCGATGCAAAGCCCGTAGCCTATGGCGGTATGCTTCTGGAAAGTCTGTTGGCCATTGTAACAATCTGTATTATTTCCTGTGCCATGACCACCGGCCATACAAAAAACATCACCGATATCTTTGCCGGAGGCATTGCAGTAATGGTTTCTTCCATACCTTATTTGGCTGCTTACCAGACAGTTATTTACACTATACTGGCCCTGACCTATTCAACTCTCTGCCTGACTTCCCTTGATACCTGCACCCGACTGACACGATTATTGATCCAGGAAATCGCTGTAACATGTGAAAATTCACAATATCAGATTCCTAAATTTTTCAAAAATCTAATGACAAGTTCCTATTTTTCTAATATAATTGTTGTCATACTTGCCGGAATGCTTAGTGCCATTGGATTTCAAAAGATTTGGAGCCTATTGGGCGCTTCCAGTCAGCTCCTGTCCTGTCTATGCCTGTTAGCAATATGTTCATGGTTAATGAATATAGGAAAAACCATAAAAGCATTGTTGATTCCCATGCTCTTCATGAGCACCGTGACTTTAGCTGCATTATTGCTGACAATAATAACTCAGGTGAGCGTCATCATGACTGCTGCCAGTAGTTGGGAAGCATATGCACAGGTGGGAATCAGCAGTCTACTGATGGCAGTGGCTGTTACTGTAGGTATTGATGGCATCAAGGCATTATGCGGGAGTATCCCGCAAAAAAAATAAGGTTGTGTTTTTATCTGAAGTAAATAGGCGTATAATTCATGCGTTAAAAGCAGAAGATAAGTACCAATAATACAATAGGTGAATTCGACCGGAATTCAGTGGAAGTGTAAGACTCCCGTTGAATAAGTCTCATTGTGTGAAATGGAGGTGTTGGTTTATGCCAACAAAAGCTTATGTCCTTTGCTTATCTGCAATTTTTATGGCCATTATATGTGTAGCCACCATGATAATCCAAATCCCAATCCCCTTGGGATATGCCCATCTTGGTGACTGTGTCATTCTGCTTTCAGCCATGTGTCTGGACACATCACATGCCGTACTGGTCTCTGCTGTAGGGTCCATGCTGGCAGATTTCTTTACAGGCTTCGCCATCTGGTGTATTCCGACCCTGGTCATAAAAGGTATTATGGCTTTAATTGCAGCCTATATGTTTACTCACGACAAGATTATAACTGGAGGCATCGCGGCCCTTGTCTTTATGACCTTTGGCTATACTGCTGCAGGAGCCCTGCTCTATGACAGCCTGGAAGCCGGACTGGCCTCCACCCCGGGATTGTTGTTAAAATCAGCGCTGAATTTGGTAATATTTATTTTTCTTTCTAAACATATACCTGCATTTTTAAAATTAAAACGGTAAAAAATAAATCTATACTGAGGGAATGGACCTGAAGCTGGTTCATTCCTTTTTTGTGTAATGATTTCTGAAAATGCTGTTAAACATTCTTGATAAAGCAAGCATATCTAATTGTTATAATTTCTTTACTTTGGTAAAATAAAGATATGAAAAAATATCTTTAGGAGGTATGAGGGGTTTCCTTACTAAAAAATAATAAGCTTCGTAAGAATTTGGAGGGGTTTACATGAAGGTATACACTACTGACAAGATTCGTAATGTGGTTTTATTAGGTCATGGAGGCTGTGGCAAAACAACATTGACTGAAGCTATGGCCTGCTTAAGTGGGGCTATATCCAGGCCTGGCCGCGTGGAGGATGGTTCAACGATTTCAGATTGCGACAAGGAAGAAATCCGCAGAAAAATTTCCATATCCACGTCCATAGTACCGGTAGAATGGACAGACTTTAAAATCAACATACTGGACACACCAGGTTTTTTTGATTTTGCCGGTGAGGTTAACGAGGCAATGAGCGTTGCTGACGGTGCCATTATCGTGGTATCCGGCAAGGCAGGTGTTGAGGCAGGTACTGAAAGAGCCTGGGAACTTTGTGAGAAATATCATCTGCCAAGAATATTCTTTATAACTGACATGGATATCGATTCCGTTTCATACAGACAGGTTCTGGATGACCTGAATGCAATGTTCGGAAAGAAAATAGCTCCGTTTAACATGCCACTCCGTGAAGATGAAAAGCTTGCCGGATACATAAATGTCATTCAGAAAAAAGCTTTCAGATATCAGGGGGAAGAGGCAGTTGAAGAATCAATACCTGATTACTCCCTTGAATATCTCAACCAATATAATGATTCCCTGATGGAAGCTGTAGCAGAAACCTCCGAGGAGTTTTTGGACCGTTATCTTGCAGGGGATACATTCTCCGAAGCAGAAATACGCGCCGCGGTTAGAAGTGCAATTTCTGATGGTTCGATTATTCCTGTTGAATCCGGATCCGGCTCTACTCAGCGAGGGGTATACACTCTCCTGGACGATATTGTAAAATACATGCCTTCAGCAGACAATCGTCAGATGTCAGGTATCAATACCCAAACCAATGAAATTTTCGAGGCAAATTTTGATATTTTAAAACCGAAAACGGCATTTGTCTTTAAGACCATAGCCGATCCATTCATTGGCTATTACAGCCTGATAAAAATCCGCTCCGGCGTGGTGAAGGCCGACGACATGATGTATAATGTCCGCACCGCCTCCGAGGGAAAAATAGGCAAGCTTTATGTCCTGCGGGGCAATAAAGCCATAGAGGTTCCTGAATTACATGCCGGTGATTTGGGAGCACTGGCAAAACAGACTTCCATAAAGACCGGTGATACACTTTCCACCAAGACCAACCCGGTAATGTATCCTAAGATGGACCTGCCTGTACCATATACATATCTCAGATGGAAACCGGCCAAAAAAAGCGATGTAGACAAAATTGCCATGGCCATGGCGAAAATAGCGGCAGAGGATCAGACCTTCAGATTCGAAAGGGATGCTGCCAATCGCCAATCCCTGATATATGGCATGGGTGATATGCACCTTGAAATCATTCAGTCAAAGCTGCTTAATGAATACAAGGCTGAAATAAAGGTGGAGCGGCCAAAAATTGCATTCCGTGAAACTATCAAAAAGAGCTCTGATGTAGAATACAAGTATAAAAAACAAACAGGTGGCCATGGTCAATACGGGCATGTAAAAATCCGTTTCAAGCCTTCCGGCACCACTGATCCATATATTTTTGCCGAGGAAGTTGTTGGTGGAGCAGTACCGAAAAACTTTTTCCCTGCTGTAGAAAAAGGTCTTGCCACTTCCTGTGAAAAGGGGCCTTTGGCCGGATTCCCGGTAGT
>NZ_JAILFV010000118.1 GCF_024697385.1 Anaerovibrio sp. | reverse complement strand
GCCATTGTTCAAATTTTTCTTCTTTAGAAGAAAAATCTTCCAATTAGCGTTTCAACGAGCTGGGAGATATGCTCGCCAGCTGTTGTAGTTTGTTTTCCCCCACCTAAAGAGGAAGGGGACATCTTAAAGCTCGTTATATATGAATTATGCCATAATGTACCTTGGAATGCTTACCGCCGGAAATATCACTGAAGCCCAGTCGGGAAAATTCCTTGCTGCGGCTGTTTTCCTTCATTACTACACGACATCTGGCCACACGCATTGCCTCTTTCACCGCTTCAGGCTCCAAAGGCCTGTGATCAGCCACAGAACGAAGAGGATTAATATTATGGCTGTCCATTAATGGATGACGAAACATAGGGTCAAAATATACAACATCAACAGAGCTGTCCGGCAATTCCTTAAGGTACAGGTTATAATCAGCATTGATTACCCTGACGCGTTTAATGGCACTGTGCAGCTCGTAATTTGTGGCCAGAAAAGATTTCATGCCTTCACCGGTAATAAAGGAAATAATCGGACTTGCCTCAAGGCCAACCACACTTCCTCCCTGTCCTGTCACAAAGCTGGCTACAATGGAATCGGCACCAAAGCCAAGGGTACAATCAAGAACCGACATACCTTCTCTAAGGTCCATGGCCCTGATCATATGGTCTTCATCACCCATACGGATATTCTTTATGCGCAGCTGTGACATATTGGGATGAAAAAACAGCTCTCCCTCAGGTGTAACCAATACATATTTGCCCTGCCTGGCCACCAGTACATTGGTGGCCTTGTATTTTTCACGAAGCTCCTCAAGGGATTCATGGTGCCTCATTACCAACTGTAAATTTAGTGTATCAGCAGCATGTTGGGCCAGCTGTATACTGTCACTATGATTTTTTCTTTCAGTTGTAACAATGGTATTATCCATAAAGCTCCTTAAAAACCTGTTCTTTTAAACATTTTTGCCAGTTCCTCACTGCTGAATTTCAAAATAGTCGGCCTGCCATGAGGGCATGTATATGGCATGGCAGTGTTATTCAGCTCCTCCAGAATAATTTCCATCTGGCGGAAATTCAGCTGAAATCCGGCCTTAATGGCGGCCTTGCAGGCTGTCATGGCCAGACAGGCATGGCGTATTTCAGCTGCTGAAAGCTGATGCATATCCTCAAGGGATACCAATATCTCCCTGATTACATCTTCTGCTTCACCAACAGGGATATCAGCAGGAACCTCCATTAGGCGATATTGCTCCGGTCCACTTGGTTCCATACTGAAACCAAGACTGTTAAACAACTCCAGATTATCCTCGATCAGCTTTGCTTCCCTGTCACTTAAATCAATGTAGAGATGTACCAGCAGCTGCTGGGATGGAATCCTGTCAGTCATGGCAGCAAACCTGTCATACAAAATCCGTTCATGGGCGGCATGCTGGTCAATAATATACAAGCCATCAGCATCCTGGGCAATAATATATGTATTATCCACCTGTCCGATAGGAACCATAGGTGATTTGCCTGATCCTTCCACTGAAGGCTTTTCAATAACCTCCCCCGTCTCCATGTCCACTGACAAATTGTTTTCTGATATAGTCCCTTCTTCAGGGTGATTCCTTCCCATATCAGCAAGTTCAGCATGTGCTTCCTGCAGTGATTTGGCCTGTTGCTCCACCCTGTACTGATAGGCAGAGGAGGGAATACCCTGGGAGGAGTATCTTCCTGCAGTTTCCACCGGTGCTTCCTTGGCAGGAACAAAATGAATATCATCCAAAAGAGGCTTCATAACAGGCTGATTAAGTGCAGCCGGAGCAGCGGTAAAATGACGCTCCGGTCTTTCGACACCGGCAGCTATATTTCCCAGCTGCTGTCCATGAGGACGAACCGCATCCAATACGGCCTTATATACCGCCTTAAAAATCCGGCCCTCATCCTCAAATTTCACCTCACTTTTTTGCGGATGAACATTTACATCTATAGTCTTCTGTTCCACATCCATCAAAAGTGCTACCATCGGATATCCCGATTTTGGAATAAGTGATGCATAGGCATTATCCACGGCTTTGGCAATGGCCCGGTTGGATATGATGCGCCCGTTTATAATGAAGGTTTGCCAGCCACGATTGCTGCGTATAGTGGAAGGTTTTGATATGTACCCCTTAATGGTGATTTCACCATCAGAAAAGTTCAGTCCCAAAAGTGCATCTCCCACAGAACCGCCGTAAATGCTGCGCAGGGTATCATGCAGGTTTCCATTTCCCGGGGTCACTACTGCAGTTTTATTATTATTGATAAACTTAAAGGCAATATCCGGCCTGGAAATTGCCAGCTTGATTATATAATCATTAATCTTGTTTCCTTCGGTATTGGTTGTCTTGAGAAATTTCTTTCTGGCAGGGGTATTAAAGAATAAATCCTCTACCCTGATGGTAGTTCCAAGACTGCAGCCAGCCTCACCTATCTCTTCATTGCGCCCACCGGAAATCTTGATTTCCGTACCCAACTCGGTACCGGCCTGTCTTGTCTGAAGATTGAATCTGGATACAGCGGCAATACTTGGCAGTGCTTCACCCCTAAACCCCAAAGTATCAATGGATAAAAGATCCTCTACATTAAATATCTTACTGGTAGCATGTCGTTGTATAGCCAGCTTGGCATCCTCCATACTCATGCCTATGCCGTTGTCAGATACCCGCATATAGCTGGTTCCGCCGGCCATAATTTCCACCTCGATACGGTCGGCCTTGGCATCAATGGCATTTTCTACCAGCTCCTTTATCACAGAAGCCGGTCTTTCCACAACCTCACCGGCAGCAATCTTGTTTATGGTATTATCATCCAGGACATGAACAAAGCTCATCCTTTTCCAGCCTCCTCCCGTGCCTGCTGCTGTAAGCGATACAGTGTATTCATAGCCTCTATTGGCGTCATGGTCATAACATCCATGGACATAAGCTCATCACTTATGGTACTGCCAAACAGGGAATCCATCATATCATCTTTCTCCTGTAAGGCCTCCTTACTGCTGTTTTCCTTTGTAACGGAAACATTATCGTGAGCAGGGGCCTCACTTTCCAGTCCGGCCAAAATCTTTTCTGCACGACTGGTGACAGCCTTTGGCAGTCCTGCAAGTCTGGCAACATGGATGCCGTATGACTTGTCTGATGCTCCGGGGATTATCCTGCGCAGGAAGTTGATGTCCTTCCCCTTTTCCTTGACAGCTATGCAGTAATTTTTAATTATATCATCCTCCAAATCCGTCAACTCATGATAATGAGTTGCAAACAGGGTTTTGGCATGGATTTTTTCCCTGATATGCTCAATAACTGCCCTGGCAATACTCATACCATCAAAGGTACTGGTACCACGGCCAATCTCATCCAAAATAACCAGGCTGTCCCTGGTGGCATATTTTAATATCTGCGCCACCTCATTCATTTCCACCATAAAGGTACTTTGACCACTTACCAGGTCATCACTCGCCCCGATTCTGGTAAATATACGGTCAACAGGTGAAATTGATGCCTCCCGGGCAGGAATAAAGCTGCCTACCTGGGCCATAAGTGTCAATAATGCAGTCTGGCGCATATAGGTGGATTTACCGGCCATATTAGGTCCTGTAATAAGCATTATCTCACAATCTGAATGGTTAAGTCTTGTATCATTAGGCACAAAAAGATCCCTGGTAAGAATCCGCTCCACCAAGGGGTGTCTGCCATCCTTTATATCAATTTGTCCATTTGATACGAGCCGGGGTCTTACATAATTATAATTTCCGGCGGCCTCAGCCAGACCTGTGAGTACATCCAGCAAGGCTATGTGCTTGGCCGTTCCCTGAATATCCCCCAGTCTCTCTTTTATGATCTCCCTGATTTCCGTAAACAGATTGAATTCTATATTGACTATCTTTTCTTCTGCTCCGAGAATCTTGGTTTCAAATTCCTTTAATTCCTGGGTAATATAGCGTTCTGCATTGGCCAAGGTCTGTTTCCTCACATAATGCTCCGGAACCAGCTCCGTACCGCTGTGACGGACTTCAATATAATATCCGAATACCTTATTGTAGCCTATTTTAAGGGCCCGAATACCGGTAGCTTCCTTTTCCTTTTCCTCCATAGTCTGCAGCATCTGCTTACTGTCCCTGGATATTTTACGGTATTCGTCCAACTCCTCGTTATAGCCTTCCTTGATAATACCACCTTCACGGACAGTAAGACCCGGGGAATCCACAATAGCCCTGTTCAGTAGGTCGACCAGATCATTATAGATATGTATATTCTTATAGCATTCTTGCAGCAGAGTGGCCCTTGTATCAGTCAAAAGCCCCCTGATATCAGGCAGCACCCCAAGAGATGACCTTAGTGCCACCAAATCTCTGGCATTTGCCGTTCCTACCTCAATCCTGGTTAAAAGCCTTTCAAAATCGTATATACTCTTGGACAAATTCTTCAGGTTACCGCGAAGAATAAAATCCTGCACCAGTTCCTCAACTGCATCCAGACGGTTATTTATCTTTCCAATATTCAATAATGGATATTCCAACCATTTCTTAAGCAGTCTGGTACCCATGGCCGTATCGGTGAAATCCAGTACATCCAAAAGTGTATCCTTTTTACCGCCGTCCCTCAGGTTACGGGTGATTTCCAGATTTCTGAGGGTATAGGTATCAATGACAAGATTATTGGCAAAATCCAGCTTGGTAAGCTGAGAAAGCTGTGTCAAATCAGTCCGCACAGTATCATGAAGATATTCCAGCAGAGTAGCTACTGCCAATCTGGCCGGCTCTCCCTCCGGCCGATTATTAATGTCAAAGTGACGGATTATCATATCATCACAGTTTTTTGTTGGTTCATCAATAATGGTAAAGGCACAGGAACTCATTCTAAGGTTTATAAATTCGCGCAAATCATCAGCAAATGATAGGCTGCCCAAAAGGATGAGCTCAGGCATCATAATACGATAAAGCTCATCATATAAAGCCTGTTGGCGTTCGTCACCGGAATACACCCCATAGAAGCATTCACCGGTGGATATATCCGCACCTGCCAGGACAATTTCACCTTCCACTTCATAAATCAGGGCAATATAATTGTTATTTGCAGACTGCAGGGCACTTTCCTCCAAAATGGTCCCCGGAGTAATTACCTTTATGACCTCTCTCTTGGTAAGCCCTTTTGCCTTTGGATCACCAATCTGTTCCGCAATGGCAATCTTGTATCCCTTATTGACCATCTTGGTGATGTAGCTTTCGGCAGCATGATAAGGAATCCCACACATAGGATTCTTCTTTACATCGCCACTGCGGCTGGTCAGTGTAAGTCCTAATTCCTTGGACGCAGTAACCGCATCATCAAAAAACATTTCATAAAAATCACCCAAACGAAAAAAAAGTATCTCATCAGGGTGCTGTTCCTTTACAGCTAAATATTGCTGCATCATTGGAGTCAATTCCATGGTATCTCCTATTCAAGCTCGCCCTTCAAAACCCATGTCTGGGGTTGGCAAATTCTCACATTAACAATATCTCCAGGTTTTTCATGACCATTATATGGCCAAAGCACCAATTTGTTGGTATCAGTGCGGCCTGACCACACCTTCTCATCATTATTGCTTGGCCCCTCAACCATGACTTCAAGCACACTATTGTTAAGCTGCATATTCTTTTCCAGACTTATTTTGTTCTGCAGCTCCATCAGACGATTAAGACGATCGTGCTTTACCTTGTCCTCCACCTGGTTATCCATTTCCGCTGCCGGGGTTCCTGAGCGTTTTGAATATATAAAGGTATACGCTTGGTCATAGCGAATTTCTTGCAAGAATTCCAACAGCTCATTAAAGTCTTCCTCTGTTTCCCCCGGAAAGCCCACTATCAGGTCAGTAGTAATACTTGAATCAGGGACAGCCCGCCTTATTTTCTCAATCAGGGCCTTGTAGGATTCAACTGTATAAACCCGGTTCATGGCCTTCAAAATCTTATTGGAGCCATACTGTACAGGCAAATGAAAATGCCTGCATATATGTTTGCTGGTTTTAATTACTTCAATTACCTCATCGCTTAAATCCTTTGGATGTGATGTCATGTAGCGCACTCTTTCAATGCCTTCCACCTGATCCACCATTTGCAGGAGCTGAGCGAAGGTAGTCTTGCTGTTGTCCTTGCCGTAGGAGTTTACATTCTGTCCTAAAAGTGTCACTTCTTTATAGCCTTGCTTCACCGCGTCCTGTACCTCAGCAATAATTTCCTGAGGCAAACGGCTGCGTTCACGGCCCCTCACATAAGGAACTATACAATAGGTGCAAAAATTATTGCAGCCATACATAATAGGAATCCAGGCCGTCAGGGCAGTCTTCCTGTGAATCGAAACATTCTCCGGCATTTCCGCCTCATTTATTTCAGTATCCACAACATGCTTCGTCAGTGATTGTTCCAGCTTCTGAACAGTTGAAACCACCTCATGTATCTTGTTTGTGCCCAGGACAAAATCAATATGGGGAGCCCTTTTTATCAGATGCTCTCCTTCCTTTTGTGCCATACAGCCTGTAATGCCAAAAATCAGGTCTGGCTTTGTGCGCTTCAATCCCTTTACTTCACCGATTTTGCCATAAACCTTATCCTCGGCAGTCTCGCGAACACAACAGGTATTTATTATGATGAGATCGGCCTTGGCCATATCCTCTGTGGAAATATATCCCAATTTTTCCAGCTCACCCTCCATGCGCTCTGCATCACTAAAATTCATTTGGCAGCCATAGGTAAGCATTTTTAAATATTTTTTATTCAAATCTATACATCCTCTCAAAAATTCCGTGCCTTATATTATACCATACTAAGTAATTTAAGGAAAAGCATAATCACCCAAGGAAAGACCTCCGGCATCAGCTGTTGACTGTCCGGAGGTCTCAGTGGTATCAATTGAAATTTCCTGAAAGATAAAATCAATATATGGTTTTATCATTTTTGCGGGCAAATTTGTGAAAAGTTTCTATTGTGCTATCCCTGGATATCTGTTCCAGCTCAACAACCTTTGAGTTTTCACAATTCCCCCTTATAAAATCGTATATCATGTCATCCCGAAAGCCCACCTTTGCAGCATCTTCGGCAGTATTGCCGTACCTGATGATTTTGATATTGGCCCAGATAGCAGCACTCATGCACATTGGGCATGGATAACAACTGGTATATAGTTCACATCCACTCAAATCATATGTTTTAAGCTGCCTGCACGCATCCCGTATTGCTTCCATCTCAGCATGACATGTAGGGTCATTCTTTGCCAGCACTCTATTATGTCCCCGTCCAACTATCCTGCCGTCCTTGACAATGACCGCACCAAATGGTCCCCCTTCATTTGATACAAGATTTATATCGGCTTCCTTTCTTGCTTCATCCATATAATCCATATTACAATCGCTCCAATCTATTTGACAATACAATCGGACTAAAGCCATACCATCCTCCATGTACAGAGAATGACAAGCCGTCCCCGTACAAACTCCATCCTTGCTAGTTCCAGGAGCCTTTATGCCGTTTTATTACACATATTCCCAGGACAAATAAAATAAAGGCACTGATATAGTAAACAGTATTGATTGGCATAAATGTAGTATAAAGACCTCCGGCCAACGGTCCCAGCATTGAGCCAAACTGCTGGGCAGAAAAGCTGTAGGCATATGCCCTTCCCCGTTCATTGGTAGCTGTCTTCCTGGCAATAATGGAACTCAGGGATGGCAGAACGCCACCAAATACCAGGGAGAAAACAATATTGGCTATAGCGTAACCCAACACTGTTTCCGGCACACTGTTGAAAAAGCTTGCAACAGAACCCAGGACCAGGCCGATTCCCAAGGTCTTATAAAAACCACGGCTCTGTCCATAACGCCCCCACCATGGTGCAATTATCCCCCCGGCAATTCCGATCATGGAAAAAATACCGCCTGATAAAAGCATGGCATTATCATTGCTATGGTTCAGCTGCGCAACATACAAAGTCATAACTGGCTGTATTATCAATATGACAAACCACAGCAAAAACATATAAATCAATACCTCCCGCAATTCCGGGCGCTTCAATATGCTGACCTCGTCATCCTTCTTATCAGCCTTTTTCCCGGAAGACGGCTCAGGCAGAAAAAGCCAGGTAACAACTGTCAGTACAAGCAAGAGAGTTCCTGCTACATAAAATGAGGTACGCATATCAATATATGTAGCCAAAATGCCTCCCATAAGCGGACCAATTACCGTACCGGCAGTAAGACTTGACTGAAACAGGCCCATACTGACACCAATTTTTCCCGCAGGCACAGAAGCACTGCACATAGCCATAAATACTGAAATCAATCCCGCAGCAAAGCCCTGAAACATTCTGACCAAAAAAAGCTGCTCGGGTGAAGTCACCATTCCCATGGCGTAGTAAGATAGGGACAGCATTATTCCGGACCTCAGGGCCATAGGCTTTTTACCAATATTATCAGCCAGTTTTCCCCATACAGGAGCCATGATACCTCCTACAAGAAAGGTAACCGAAAAAACAGCTCCTGTCCAAATGCCAATGTTATCACCGGAAACACCGAGTTCATTGAGCAGATACATCGGCAAAAATGGAATGAGCATATTATATCCTGAAGCCATCATTATGACATTGAGGCACAATATGGCCAGAACTATCTTCCAATTTCTGATTTTCATAAACACACCACTGATTCATATAAAAAAACATAATTACCACTAACAATAAAAACAAGGATAATTATAACGCCATTGTTCAAATTTTACCACTGACAAAATCCTTCAGGTATCATTTTACCAATTGGTATCAGCTTGGCCGTGAAGTGCTTTACAGGAATTCAAATCGGTTTATCAGAAAAAAAATAAGACTGGTTATATCAATAATGATATAATCAGTCCTATTCCCATATAAGGTGAATAATGCAGAAATGCTATACAGCAAGCTGATTAAGCATATCCCTCAGTTTAATTATTTCATCCCTGGTAAAGGTCACTCCTTTTCCCATACGGCTTCTGTCCGGTGCCCACTCCCGAATATCGTATCTTGGATTTAAATGGTTCCAGGAAACAAGGTTTAATTCCTTGGTCCAGCCTCTTCTGTCCTCTCCCATTACTCCAATGCGTTCCTTGACCTCACATGAAACCGGTGATGCTCCCACAGCAATCCCTCCTCAAAATATAATTAATTATATTAGTCATTTTAGCAAATAATTTTATGTTTGTAAAGATTTTTGTAAATAAAAAGAAGGTTATACAACCTTCTTTAAAAATTATTTTAACAGTACATTTATGATTGTCAAACTCAGTCCCCCGGGAGCCCCTTCCAGCGCTCAAAAAGGTCATTGCCGATGCTGAGACTATCGCATATTTTCCCCACCAGCATATCCACTAAATCCATAACAGTGACCGGCTTATGATAAAATCCCGGGCTGGCCGGTATGACAACAGCTCCCAGGCGGGACACCTTCAACAGGTTCTCCAGATGCCCTGCGTGCATCGGGGCTTCTCTTGGCACCATTATCAGGGTGCGCCTTTCCTTTAACATAACATCAGCGGCCCTGGTGAGCAAATTATCCGTTACACCATTTGCAATACAGGCTACGGTTTTCATGGATGCCGGCACTACTACCATGGCATCAGCCCTGAAGGACCCGCTGGCAATAGCAGCTCCTATATCATGCACATCATAAAGCATATCTGTCCCATCAAGAATTTTCCTGTATATATCAGGGCATTCATATTCTATCACCTTGTTACCACTGTCAGTAATTACCATATGTACCTGATGCCCACTTGACTTCAAAAATTCCACCAGGCGCAACCCGTAGATACTGCCGCTTGCCCCGGTAATTCCCACTATGATTTTCATTTTTCCTCCACCTAGAAATGTATATCAGCCCTCAAAGGCACTTTCAATCAAATTAAAGGACATACCACCGGATTTTGGTGCCAACACCTCAAGCACATCAAAACGATATACATAGTTATACAGCCTTTCAGCCTGTATATACGCCTGAGCAGTTTTGATTATCTTTTTTTGCTTTTGTAGATTAACAGCTTCACTGGGAAGTCCAAAAGCATATGACCCCCTGGTTTTAACCTCAACGAAAACCAGCATGTCACCTCTGGCCGCTATTATATCTATCTCACCGGTTTTGGTACGATAATTGGTGTCCCGTATGATGTATCCATGATTTTTCAAATAAGCCGCTGCGGCCTTTTCCCCCTTGTCACCCAATATTTTGTTGTTCATCTCAGTGTTATTCTCCCAGCCCAAACTATTACATTGATGAAAACTCGTTGTTTACATTCTTACGCCGCTGATCAATCCTATATACATAAGCCAATATTTCCGCTACAGTTGTATACAGCTCGGCAGGAATTTCCTTATCGAGTTCCAGGGCCATAAGCATATTCACCAATGATTTATTTTGATAAACCGGCACCTTCCCTTTACGGGCTGCATCCAATATATTTTCGGCTACATGCCCTTTGCCCTTGGCTACCACCTTTGGTGCCAGGTTCTTTTCCATATCGTATTTCAGTGCAACGGCTTTCTTATCGGCCAATTCATCCTTTTCAGGATCTTCCCTCGGCTCCCGTCTATTATTCATCATTATTCACAGTCCCTATTTTCAGATCAGTAAGATTAATTGGTGTATTATAAAGCGCCTTGCGTATATCAGGCAAATATTCACTGAATTCATCAACGGAGTCCTGATCGGAGAATACAACCCTCAGATTCAGATTATTTCCCTCATAAAGCCTGCATACAATATCAACAGCACCAATAGACTCAGTCAAAACGCAAACCCTGAACCATGTATCCTTCCGCATTACGCCAAAATCATCCTCATGCTGTGGCTCGTCGTAAATATGGATATATGCAGGATAATTCATGGTACCATCCCCCATATAAAGAGGCATCATAAAGGAAATGGATTTCTGTCCATCCGCCTTGAAGCTCCCTTCACTATCCATTGAGCTTTTAATGGATGCCGTAAAATTATTAATCTGCTTGCTGGCAACCCTGTAGTTATACCCCTTCATCTTTTTAAGTGAGGCAAGATCACAAAGCTGCATAAAAGCCCACAGCTTCGGCAGTTCTTCCATGCCCATCTTCTGAGCAGCCTGCTGAATTGAGGCTGGCATATTTCTCTGCACCGTTCGCAGCAGAAGGTTTAATTGCTTGGCATCCTGTTGGGATAAATCCCCCTGATCATTATTTACAAAATTATTCAGCAGCTGAACATCCTTAGGTGATAAATCCGCGTTTTTTAACAGAAGCTGACCTACATCCCTCAGGGCCATTGCTACCTGCTGACTATCCATCTGAAAAGGCTGAAACTGGGATTGTCCGGAATTGGCAGGCATATTATTTGCCGGATTTTGTCCAAACCTGCTGAATATCTGCTTGAACAGTGGATTCATCTCCGGGCTTGCCCCTTCCTGCCTGGCAGCAGTACCCTCATAGGCCAGACCCACATTATTAAGTCTGACATTTAAGGTCTCATTATTTTTAATGTTGTCCGTAGAGGCCTTGGCCATATCAGCATTTGACATATCCGCCTGCATCTTATTTGATGGCCCATCTCCGGATATTTGACTACCCATTGGATTATTTCCAACAGGGATTTCTCCGGTCTGTGCCTGCCCCGGTACAGCATTTGGAGCATTGTTGATATTAACATTGGCAGCATTTACCTGAGCATTGGCGTTTGTGTTGCCCTGCTGTAGGACTGCATTTTCTCCGGGCACTCCGCCCTGCGCACCGGATGGATTCGTCAGTACACCTGGCTGCTGGTTATTTCCCGGCATATTGCCCTGTACCTGAGTCTGCTGTGCCGATATATTTCCCGCAGAAGCATTACCCTGTGGCACATTACCGGGCATAGCAGTATTTTGTGACTGTGCATTACCTGAAGGAGTGGTATTTTGCTGATTAATATTGGCTGTCTGAGGGCTTGCCACAGCTGACTGCTGAATATTGCCATTGGCAGCCTGCTGGAGGGTTCCCTGTGTATTACCAGTTATGTTGCCTCCAGTCTGGGCACCCTGATTTACAGACTGTCCTAAAGGAACATTCTGACCACCTTGAGGGGCTGAATTGTTGGCAGGAACATTATTGCCAGCTGCATTATTACCAGGAACATTATTGCCAGCTGCATTATTACCTGGAACATTATTGGCATCTGCATTATTGGCAGCCATATTCACCTGCCCGGATGATGCATTGGTAAATACTGCCCCCTGCCCACCAAAAGGATTATTATTATAAACAGCCCCTGGCGTACCATTACCGGCAAAGACTCCCTGATTAGGTACTGACTGGGAAGTATTCCCTCCTGCAAACAGTGATTTAGGAAAGAAAGCATCCACCAGCTTATTCAGAAGGCTGAATCCTTCTGATGGGGAAGTGGGCGAACCAGCAGCAGTTTGTGGTGTAAGAAGTGCTGACAGCTGGGTCAAAAGCTCTTCGACCTGTTTTGGAAGCTGCGTCCCATCATCATTTTGAACAAGCTGGAACGCCAGCTTGTTTAAATTTACTGCTTCCATATTTTTATTCTGCCCAATTATACTTTTCAGATTATCCAATACCAGTTGTAAATCCTCACTCAAATCAGCCAGTCTGCCTTGATCCTCCAAAGCCCCCAACTGATTAAGCATACGACTGAGGGTATTAAGCTGTTCAACCGAAAACCTTTGACTGGCCAATGAACTGCCAACACCTTCCTTGACTGTTCCATCAAGAGAAAATGCATTGCGCATAACATTATTTATGATCTCCTTCAACTGCTCCGGAATTGCATTTTCCGCATCAGCATTATTGCTGGAAATCTTTGACAGTATTTCTGTCATACTGTCAATGGAAGTTTTAATATTTACATTAGTTCTGGGAGAAAATCCGGCACTGCTATTACCACCATCTCTCCGCACTGATAATTTATCTGATTTTGGTTCCTGTGTACGCTCTGTTGATTGTACTGATGGTGTCATACCAGTTACATTAGTCGCCATTAACTTCCCACCTCCCGGCAAAAAAACATACTATATTACTGACCTACCATTGATCTGATAGGCTCAAAGGACAGACGGTGTATAGCACACGGACCATACTTTTTAATTGCAGCAATATGTGCTGCCGTGCCATATCCCTTATGTTCTGCAAATCCATATTCAGGATATTGTTTGTCATATTCATCCATGAGTCTGTCACGGGATACCTTGGCAATAATTGACGCCGCAGCAATTGATGCTGACTTGGCATCTCCCTTTATCAGGGACAGCGAAGGCATTGGCAGTCTTTCCAGCCTGACAGCATCCAGCAACACCTTTTCCGGCTGGGGATCCAGCGCGAATACAGCCTCATACATACCATTCATGGTAGCCTGAAGTATATTAATCCTGTCAATTGTCCTTTCATCTATAAAAACCTGCCTGACTGAAACTGCCTTGGACATGATTTCATCGAAGAGCTCAGCCCTGACCTTTTCAGATAATTTCTTTGAATCATTTATGCGTGGCAAAATCAATTTTTCAGGCAAAATCACCGCGGCGACAGAAACAGGTCCTGCTAACGGACCGCGTCCTGCCTCATCAACCCCGGCAACAATCCTGCACCCTTCAGCAGCTGCCCCCTCTTCATAGCGATACATACCAAGAACCCTGGCCACCTCGGCCTGTTTACGCTCATACCGCTTGATGATTTTTGCCGTGGCTGCCCTGGTGTCCTGACGACAGGCATTAATCAAATCCTCAGAAACATTATCCGCAGCAAACAGGCCCTCTATTTCCTTTATCGTCAACTCTGATATATTCATTAATCTTTCTCCTGAGAAATATCTGTAGGACGATCAAGGCTGATTGCCCCCAGCTTTCCGCTCCTGAAATCAGTAAGCACTATTCTTTGTGCCTTTTCCATATCTATAATGCCGCCCTTTAACAGACAGCCGCGCTTCCTGCCAATCAGTTCCAGCAAATCCTCCGGTTTATCCGGAAGCTCCTCTTTGATTTTATAACGCTCAGCTAGCCGTTCCGGATAGCTCCTTAACATGGTTTCCAGAAAAACGCCTGTAATGAGCTCACGGTCAATTGCTTCATCATTGATAGCCCCGGTAAATGCCAGTTTAAGACCGGCATTCATATCTTCAAACTTTGGCCAAAGTATTCCCGGCGTGTCCAGCAGCTCCAGCTGACTCCCCAGCCTTATCCATTGTTTTGCCCGGGTCACACCAGGCTTATCTGCAGTTTTTGCCTTATTCGAACCGGCCAGCCTATTAATCAATGAGGATTTACCAACATTTGGAATACCCAAAATCATCACCCTGGCAGCCCTTGGCTTTGCTCCCTTGGAAACCAGCTTTTCTGTCTTGGACCGGGCCAGATCCTCTGTCAGCTGTACCAGCTGTTTAATCCCCCTGCCCTGGGTGGCATCCACGGCTACGGCCTTGATATCCTTTGCCTTAAAATATGCAATCCACTCCTTTGTGGCAGCAGGATCGGCCAAATCGGCCTTATTGAGCGCTACCACCTTTGGTTTATCAGCTATTATTTCCTGAATCATAGGATTAGCACTGCTATAAGGAATACGGGCATCCAAAAGCTCAATTACCACATCAACCAATTTCAGATTATCAGTTATGATGCGTCTGGCCTTTGTCATATGTCCCGGAAACCACTGAACATTTGGCAGTACCTGCTGTGCTGCCAGTTTTTTTGCACTTTCTTCTCTTTCTTTACTGTACTCCATAATTACTCCTGTTTTTCATCTATTTTCACATAATTACATAGCTTCATAATTTAACTGCCGACTATCATGATACCTCACTAATTGGTCAGGGCTTATTCTCCGTAAGTCACAACAGCATATCTATTTTATTATAATGCCTCAAAACAAAGTTTGCCATAGGCAAACTCTCTCCTGTAATAATTCAAATGAATGGAAAATACCCCACACCCGTTGCCACTTGCTTTTTCCACCCCATAACATATGTGCCGTTTAGGCTTCGCTATACTCAACTGCGAATATCACCCTTGATTTTTATCGCCATTTCACCTATCATGGAAAAAAGCTCTTTTAATATATTGTTATAACGCCATTGTTCAAATTTTTCTTCTTTAGAAGAAAAATCTTCCAATTAGCGTTTCAACGAGCTGGGAGATATGCTCGCCAGCTGTTGTAGTTTGTTTTCCCCCACCTAAAGAGGAAGGGGACATCTTAAAGCT
>NZ_JAILFV010000117.1 GCF_024697385.1 Anaerovibrio sp. | reverse complement strand
CGCCATTGTTCAAATTTTTCTTCTTTAGAAGAAAAATCTTCCAATTAGCGTTTCAACGAGCTGGGAGATATGCTCGCCAGCTGTTGTAGTTTGTTTTCCCCCACCTAAAGAGGAAGGGGACATCTTAAAGCTCGTTATATTCTGCTTTTTTTATTCTTTTATCAGATGACTGTATGGAGCCTGTAGGACAAATCAACACACAAAGATGACAACCAACGCACTTTTTCGAATCCAAAACAGGCTTCCGTTCCTTCAAAGTAATAGCCTGATGACCTCCATCCGCACAGGAAATACGGCATCGTCCACAGCCAATACAGGTCTGTCTGTTAAACCTTGGATACACGATAGTATCCCTCTCCAAGGAATCAGTTGAATTGTACACATGGCTAAGTCCCAGACCTTGAAGGTCACTGACACTGGAAAAGCCTCTTTCCCTAATGTAATAATTCAGCCCAGCCTTTAAATCCTTGATAATTCGGTAACCATACTGCATTACCGCTGTAGTAACCTGAACGGATCCTGCTCCCAAAAGAATGAACTCCAAGGCATCCTGCCATGATTCAATCCCCCCCATGCCACTTATGTGCATACTGGATAAGGCCGGATTTTTACCAAGCTCAGCAACGAACCTCAAAGCTATCGGCTTTACTGCGTTACCGCTATATCCACCTACTGCAGATAATTCACCTACAGCAGGACTGGAAACATATGTCCCAAGGTTTACCCGCATGATACTTTTAATGGTGTTGATGGCGGATATTCCACTGGCACCACCCCTTAAAGCAGCTTCGGCAGCTTCTTTCATGGAAGCAACATTTGGGGTAAGCTTGGCCAAGACCGGAATAGACACGCTTTTGCAGGCTGCCGCAGTAAATCGCTCTACCAATTCAGGTGTCTGCCCTATATCAGAGCCCAATCCCTCATCCATCATATTGGGACAGGAAAAATTAAGCTCAATGGCATCAGCGCCGTTAATTTCACAGCGTCGAGCCAATTCTTCCCATTCAGTATCATCCCGTCCCATAATTGATGCCAAAAGGAATTTAGTAGGATAATTCCGCTTCAGATCATTAAAAATACTCATGTTTTCCACGACGCTATGGTCCGAAAGCTGTTCAATATTTTTGAAACCTATAATACTGCTGCTTCCTCCAGTAATTGCTGAAAACCTTGGTGAAGCCTCATGAATATCAAAATTACAGATTGTTTTGAATGATACCCCGGCCCAACCAGCCTCAAACGCTCTGGCACACATATCATATGTACTGCCTACCACGGATGATGACAATAAAAAAGGATTTTCAACCGGAATCCCACAGATTTCCGAATGTAGGATTTCCTCATCATCTAACAATTCCCCGGAAACCATTGGTTTAACATCATTCTTTAATCTCGAAATCAGCTTGGTTATAGGTACTGCCTTCGGGCGAATGCAAGCTGTCTCACATGGTGCAGCACAGTTACTGCACAAATCACCTTCAGGAAGAGTAGCGGCCGCATGCAGCTCCCCACCCAACCATATACTGCGCAACAGATCTGCAGGTTGCAATTCATGGGGACATACCTTGCTGCAGGGTGCGTCATCGCACAGCACGCATTCAATCATTTCACGCCTTTTTATGCTTGGGTGAAAGATCATATATATCACTCCTAAATATCATTCCAGATATGATGAAAGCTTGTTATGTTAATTATAACGCCATTGTTCAAATTTTTCTTCCCCTAGAAGAAAAATCTTCCAATTGGCGTTTCCCTAAAGGGACTAAATTCGTGTCGCAACGAGGCGAGAAATATGCTCACCGCCTGTTATTTATTTCCCACTACCTAAAGAAGAAGGGGGCATTTTACGCTCGTTATAACCCAATTACCAGAACTATACTCCTTAAAAATAAAATAATTAAACGACTATCCTTCCATATTCCCACAGTATACTGTATTAATGATACATTTGGCTGATTTCATCATTAATCATTTTCCGTACCTGACGATACAGCCAATTGATTTCCCGTTGGTATTTCCCCGCCGGCAGTCCCCGGGGAATCCTTGCTGACATAAATTCCATATACCGAAAAACCTTTTGCTCCATCGAATCGAGATATACCTCAAGCTCATCAACAGTAGTCATCTTTGCCTTTTCCGGAGCATATTCCTGCAAATCCTCCATCAAGGCCTTTGCCCGTTCAGTATTACCCATGAACACCATTCCTTTCAGAGCAATGGGAATTTATTATGACGATAATTTTACTATCCATAAAAGTTTAGTGTATTATAACAATAAATTGACATCCGGTGAAGTAATATCTGTGTAAAAAAATGACCATTAAAGAACTTGTGCTTTTTCACAAAGAGCCAGATTCAAATTGAATCTGGCTCTCCCATATAATTTTTTAAAATAACTGGATTGGCTTTAAATACAAGGGAAAAATTCCCACACTATCATTTACTGTTCACCAACCTGTAATACATAAAGCCACCCATAAGATTTCTGACATTAAAGCCCTGCTGCTTCAGCATCCGTTCCATGTAATAACCATTTATGCCAACCATACAGCTGACAATGATGGCACAGTCCTTATCCAGGGTATTAAATTCCTGACGCAGCCTGGCAACAGGGATATTGATTGCCCCTTCAATATGCCCCTGCTTAAATACAGCTTCCGGACGAACATCAATAAGCAAGGCCCCCTTGTCCATTTCAGTCTCCAGTTCCTGTGGAAGAAGTGGATCCGTAAGTTTTTCCAAAATATTTGCAGCATAATAGCCGGCCATATTCACAGGATCCTTGGCTGAAGAATAAGGTGGTGCATATGACAATTCTAATTCCATCAGATCCTGCACTGTTCCACCGAAATGTATTACTGACGCAATTACATCCACCCGCTTGTCCACACCCTTGGGACCAATAGCCTGAGCCCCCAAAACCTTACCATCCTTGATGCTGAATATCAGCTTCAAGGTCATTCGTTCAGCGCCCGGATAATAAGTGGCATGATCAGCAGGAAAGCTCATGGTAAACCTGTAGTCCTTGCCGTATACCATCCCCATCTGCTGCAGGGCTCTTTCATTCTTTCCGGTAGCAGCAGCAGTCAATCCAAACACCTTCAGTACTGAGCTGCCAATAAAGCCCTGGTACTTTTCCCGCCTGCCGGTCATATTATCTGCTGCCAAACGACCCTGACGATTTGCCGGTCCTGCCAATGCCAGGCTGCCTGATGCCCCAGTCTGGAGATTATAGGTCTGTATGGCATCACCTACAGCATATACATCAGCAGCACTGGTTTCCATATATTCATTGACAATAATGTATCCACGGTCATTTAATTCAATACCACTGTCCTGTAAAAAAGCGGTATCTGGACGGACCCCAATGGACAGCACTACAAAATCTGCCTTTACCTTTATACCTGATGATAATTCTACATCAATACTGTCATCCTCCTGGTGATGAAATTCCTTGACACCATCACCAAGGATAATTTCTATCCCCTGTTTTTTCAGCTCATTCTCTGCAGCCAATACCATATCCGAATCAAAAGGAGCCAAAATGTGTGGGGCAGCTTCTACGACGGTAACATCAATACCTTGCTCCTTCAGGTTTTCAGCTGCTTCAATTCCCACAAAGCCACCCCCAACGACAACAGCCCTACCAGAAGGATATTCACGGCTGAGGCGGTGCAGAACATCAGCATCCGGAACATTGCGAAGTGTTACAATATTAGGGTGTTCTATTCCTGGAATACCTGGTTTTAATGGCTTGGCCCCCGGGGCAAGCAAAAGCGCATCATATGTTTCCTCATATTCCCCGTCAGGTGACTTTACCCTTACAGTCTTTTTGGCCGCATCCAGGGATACTACCTCACTATGAATGCGCACATCCACATTATATACGCCCTTGAAGGCAGGTGGATTCATCACCAGAAGATTATTTCTCTCCTTAATAGCACCACCTACATAATAAGGGAGCCCACAATTAGCAAAGGAAATATCTCCTCCCCGTTCAAAAAGGACTATTTCGGCATCCTCTTCCAACCGGCGCAATCTTGCTGCAGCAGTTGCACCACCAGCTACACCGCCAACAATTAAATATTTCTTCATAAATTCTCCACTCCTCCATAAATATATAACGAGCTTTAAGATGTCCCCTTCCTCTTTAGGTGGGGGAAAACAAACTACAACAGCTGGCGAGCATATCTCCCAGCTCGTTGAAACGCTAATTGGAAGATTTTTCTTCTAAAGAAGAAAAATTTGAACAAT
>NZ_JAILFV010000115.1 GCF_024697385.1 Anaerovibrio sp. | reverse complement strand
CGCCATTGTTCAAATTTTTCTTCTTTAGAAGAAAAATCTTCCAATTAGCGTTTCAACGAGCTGGGAGATATGCTCGCCAGCTGTTGTAGTTTGTTTTCCCCCACCTAAAGAGGAAGGGGACATCTTAAAGCTCGTTATATTTTTGGAAAATGTATCAATAAAGGAGTAAGAGTTACATATGCTTAAGGTTTATAATACATTGACCCGCAAAAAGGAAGAATTTGTTCCCCAGGAGCCAGGAAAGGTTGGGATGTATGTATGTGGAGTAACGCCGTATAATTATCCCCATATAGGAAATGCCCGTCCTTTTGTGACCTGGGATGTTATTAAGCGCTATCTTAAACATCGTGGTTTTGAGGTAAAGCATATTCAGAATTTTACCGATATGGATGATAAGATCATCAAGGCAGCCAATTCCGAAAAGGTCAGCTGGCAGGTGATTACCGACCGCTACATCGATGGATATTTTAAGGCTATTGATGCACTGAATGTCCAGCGGGCAGATATCTATCCAAAGGTTACGGAGCATATTGACGATATAATCAGCATGGTGCAAAAAATCATCGATAACGGCTATGCCTATGTCGTGGATGGGGATGTTTATTTCAGCGTGGAAAAATTCCCTCAGTATGGGAAGCTGTCAGGGAGAAAACTTGAAGACATGTTGGCCGGAGCCCGGGTAGAAGTCGATACCCGCAAGCATAACCCCATGGATTTTGCATTGTGGAAATCAGCAAAGCCTGATGAGCCTTATTGGGAAAGCCCTTGGGGCAAGGGGCGCCCGGGTTGGCACATTGAATGCTCTACCATGTCATTGAAATATTTGGGAGAAACCTTTGATTTTCATGGCGGCGGCAGTGACCTGATTTTCCCGCATCATGAAAATGAGATTGCACAGTCCCAATGCTGCTGCGGTGATTTTCACAGCTTTGCCCAATATTGGCTCCATAATGGATTTATTACCATTGACAATGAAAAGATGAGTAAGTCACTGAACAATTTTATTACCGTTCCGGATATTTTGAAGCAATATCCGGGGGAAGTGGTGAGATTCTTTATCCTTCGGACCCATTACAGAAGTCCTTTGGATTTCAGTGAGGACAGGATTAAGGAAGCACAGGCAGGCCTGATGCGTCTTAAAAACGCATATGATTTGGGAAGTGAGCTTCTTGGCAGAGAGGGAACAACAGAAAAACACACCAATCTGTCAGATATTGCCCAGAGTGCCATGAATGATTTCTATGAAGCAATGGATGATGATTTTAATACCGCCCTGGCTATTGGCTATATGTTTACCCTTTCCAAGGAAATCAATGTATATGCCAATAATGTAATAAATAAGGGGGCAGAATACGATGCAGTACATTTTGCCCGGCTTATGGATGTATACGGCAAAATGGCAGATGTAATTGGCATTTTTGAAGGCTCCCTTGAGATGCCGGCAGATGCCTCCTCAGAGGGGATTTCCACTGCTGAGATTGAAGCTCTGATCAGTGAAAGAGCTGAAGCAAAGAAAAACAAAAATTGGGCCCGGGCTGACGAAATAAGGGATGATTTGAAGGCAAAGGGCATTGTCCTGGAGGATTCTGCTGCCGGAACCAAGTGGAAGAAAGCGTAAAAATGACATTTGAACATTTAAGAAAATTGGTAGATATGATGTTTGTTCCGGATGGAAGTGGTGGAGTACAGCAAAGATATGATGATGTTGATCCTAAAAGCCTGCATCCTTTGGTGCTGGCGTATATAGGTGATGCGTATTTCCATCTCTTTGTCCGGGGCAGGATATTATCATATGAGCAGAGCAAGGTGCAGGTTTTGCATCAGTTTAGTGCACAGATAGTGTCGGCCGTATGGCAGGATAAAGCCTACAGGGCTATAGAGCCGATGCTGAGCGAAGAGGAAAAGGCCGTATACAGGCGTGGGCGCAATGCAAAAAGTCATGCACCACGAAGCGCCAGTGTGGCCCAATATCATTCCAGTACAGGCTTTGAGGCTTTGCTGGGGTATTTGTATTTGCTGGAAAGAACTGACCGTTTATATGAACTGGCCGAGGAGTCATTCAGGGTGATTTCCAAGGCCATGATGGTTGAGATTTCTAATAAATAGTAATGGAGAGTGTCTTATGATCAAAGTAAAATTGCTTGAGTATACTCCGGAACCAGAGCGTGTAGTGGCTATGGCTGCCAGATTGTGTTATTCAGCTTCCGGGGCTGAGGAATTAGCCGAAAGGATGACTGATGAACAGGTGGAGAAGCTCCTGTCAAAAATAGTGCAGGTGGGACATGCTTCCACTATGGAGCATGTGTCCTTTACATTTGCCATTGAGGGAGTATCAAGAGTATTGACACATCAGCTGGTGCGTCACCGTATAGCTTCATACAGCCAGCAATCACAGAGATATGTGGCAGAACATAACTTTGAATATATATTGCCACCAAGTATTGCAGAGAAGCCGGAGGCCAAGGCCAGATTTGAGGCTCTTATGACGGATATACAGCGTGCATATAATGAGCTGGCAGATATGGGTATTCCAAAGGAGGATGCACGCTATGTTTTGTCCAACTCTACCGAAACCAAGATATTGGTCACCATGAATGCCCGGTCATTGATGCATTTCTTTAATTTGCGTTGTTGCAATCGTGCCCAATGGGAGATTCGTGAATTGGCCTATAAAATGCTTGAACAGGTCAAGAGGGTTGCACCACTGCTGTTTAAAAATGCGGGAGCCTCCTGTGTGGCAACGGGGCAGTGCCCTGAAGGCACCATGACCTGTGGCAGATTTTCTGAAATGATTAAAATGAGAGTAGTTTAATATGGATTACAGACACAAACAGGATAAAAGGGACAAGGCCCTTAATGAGCATAAGGGCAGCCGATTGGAATACATGGTGAAAAACAATCGCCAGCAGTCCGACCGCCGGACAGGTGACAGGGCCGGCCATGAGGGTGAGAGTGTATCTGAGGACATAGTAGTAGGGCGTAATGCTGTGCTGGAAGCCTTGAAGGGAAGCCGCAGTATTAACAGGATGATGGTGGCCAATGGTGCCAATGAGGGATCAATCAAGGAGATTGTTGCTTTGGCCCGTAGCAAGCGTATAAATATCCAGTTTACAGAGCGCAACAAGCTGGATAATATCGCCAAGGGCATGCGGCATCAAGGGGTGCTGGCATATGTTTCTCCCGTACAGTATGTGGAGGTTGAGGATATACTGCAGATTGCCAGGGATAAAAAGGAAGCTCCGTTTATTTTGCTGTTGGATGAAATTGAAGATCCCCATAATCTTGGGGCGATATTGCGTTCTGCTGATGCCGCAGGAGTACATGGTGTCCTCATTCCAAAACGGCGCAGTTGCCCATTGTCAGCTACTGTAGCCAAAACATCTGCCGGGGCCATTGAGCATGTTCCTGTTGCCAGGATAGGCAATGTTGTTCAGACTATCCGTGCCCTAAAGGATGAGGGACTTTGGGTAGCGGCCGCGGACATGGATGGAACTGATTATTATGAGGCAGACATGACAGGGCCGTTGTTGCTTGTAATTGGCAGTGAAGGCAATGGAGTGGGACGACTGGTAAAAGAGCAGTGCGATTTTGTGGTCAGAATCCCAATGGTGGGGAAAATTAACTCCCTCAATGCTTCTGTGGCAGGCTCCATTCTTATGTATGAGACCATGAAACAGCGAAGATACCAGAGAAAAAACTGAAATTCGGATATGGATTAAGCTGAGGGGATTTTTCATGAGGAAAAAGGCAAGAGAATATTACATCATTGATGGATATAATGTTATTAACTCATGGCCGGAGCTTATTAAACTGAGAGATAACCTGTCTGAGGCCAGGGATATGCTGGTGCACATGCTGCTTGAATATGGCGCGTATGAAAAATATGTTATGACCGTAGTGTTTGATGCATTGTTCACCGATGATGAAGAACACATCGAGGTGATCAATCCTCAGTTCAATGTAGTATATACCGGTATGGGTGAAACGGCTGACAGCTATATTGAGCGTAGGGCTTACGAGGCTGTCCAGCAGGGACAGGAAGTGCATGTCGTCACATCAGATGGAGCAGAGCAGTCCATGATCCTGGGAGCCGGGGCCTACCGGCACCCTTCCAAGGAATTTCATAAAATTGTCAAAGCTACAAAAAAAGACCTTCGCAAAAGGTATTTGGATGATGTTAAATTACCGGTTTCACGAAATGAAATCGGTAATAATCTGGATTCGGAAACAATGGCCAAATTGGATGCATTGCGAAAAAACAAATAAAATCCTTTTTGTACCTGTAAAGTGAATGCTTGATTAATTTTATTGAGAGGGTTATAATTTATCTTGGCTGTGAAATATTTATAGCTTTACATGTTTTTGGAGGTACTGATTCATGGATAATAGCCTCTTAACCTGGGATGATTCCTTTGATGATTATGTAAATCTTCCAGATGAAGATGTCATTTTGAAAATTCAGGACAATCAGGATGGCACAGCGATGGAATATTTGATAAATAAATATAGAAATTTTGTCAGGGCCAAGGCCAGATCATACTTCCTTATAGGTGCTGACAGAGAGGACATTATTCAGGAGGGTATGATAGGCCTGTATAAGGCTATCAGGGACTTTCGCAATGATAAGCTGTCTTCCTTCAGGGCTTTTGCTGAGCTGTGTGTGACCAGGCAGATCATTACTGCCATAAAGACTGCCACCCGTCAGAAGCATATTCCGCTGAATTCTTATATATCCTTAAACAAACCTATTTATGATGAGGATTCAGATCGGACACTGCTGGATGTTTTGTCCGGGGCCAAGGTAACAGATCCGGAGGAGCTGCTTATAAGCCGTGAGGAGTTCATTGACATCGAGGCCAAGATGGAGGACATCCTCAGCGATTTGGAATGGTGTGTCCTGATGGCATACTTGGATGGAAAATCATATCAGGAGATTGCCGTTGATTTAGAGCGTCATGTTAAATCCATTGATAATGCGTTGCAGCGTGTAAAACGCAAGATTGAGCGCTATATGGAGGTTAACGGTAGTGAAATTGATATTGGAACTATATATCGGGGGCTTACTGCAATTAAGCGCAAGGGCCGTGTTTTTTCTGATATTAAGAAAGGCGAAGGGGTGCAATAAGGCATCCCTTTTTTGCTGTTCAAAAAATTGAATTAATTTCCGGCAGGCCGGATTACTGCGAAATTTGATAAACAGTCTCCTGCCCATACGGACATCATGTGAAGCGGCAGCTTCTGTTATCCCAAATGAAAAGCCTGTGGCTCGGGGACTGGCTTGTGCCGGGATGTGGGTCACAGGGTTCTTTTTGGTTTTGCGTTGTGCTATAATTACTATTGTCTGCAATTTGTTTGTATTTGACGCAAAATGATGTAAACAGCGTAATTGGAGTATTTTTTTAGTAAAACGCTGACAGGGTGGGAGATTGTCACCGGCAAAACCTGATTAAAGGCGGTATAAAAATACACAAAAGTACATACAAAAATGTTGAAAAGTAACAGTTGGTATATTATACTTCTTATTAATGGTGTTTATTGTAACATAAATATATTCTTATTCAGCAAATATGATGTTATTATATGCCAAATATGGTTAAGGAGGAGTTATTTATGGATGGTTATGCAGCATTGGGAATATTTTTCCTTATGGCATTGGTCTTTCCAATTGCACCTATTGTGATTGCGAATATCATTCAGCCAAAGCAGCCTACTGACGAAAAGGATATACCTTATGAGTGTGGTGTAGACACAATAGGCAAGAACAATGTGCAGTTCCATATTGGTTACTTCATGTATGCTCTTGTATTCCTGTTGTTTGATGTGGAAACAGTATTCCTGTATCCATGGGCCGTTAAATACAGCCAGCTGGGACTGTTTGCCCTGATTGAAATGCTGGTATTTGTGGGTATATTAACCGTTGGCCTTTGGTATGCCTGGAAGAAGGGGGCTCTGTCATGGAAATAATAGATGTTGTGCCACCAGTGCTGAAGGACAATGTTATTGTTACCAGCGTGGATGCACTTTTTAAATGGGGAAAATCAAACTCCATATGGCCGTTGTCATCCGGCCTTGCCTGCTGTTCCATTGAGATGATGTGTGCAGCAGCTTCCAGATTTGATTTGGCGCGTTTTGGTTATGAGGTTTTCCGTTCCTGTCCACGACAGTCTGATTTGCTTATTGTTGCGGGGACACTTACCTGGAAGATGACACCGCCATTGATTCGTCTGTATGAAGAGATGCCTGAACCTAAATATGTCATTGCCATGGGTAATTGCAACATTGCCGGGGGGCCGTTCTCAGATTCCTATTCTGTTGTTACAGGCCTTGATAAGATCATGCCGGTAGATATATATCTTCCTGGCTGTCCTCCAAGGCCGGAGGCTTTGATAGATGCCATGCTCAAGCTGCAAAAATTGATACGCCATCCTGAGCTTGGGGATGCAGCGAAGGAAGCGAAGGCTGCAAGCCTGAAAAATCTGCGAAGCATGACACAACCGGTAGATGCTTTAGAAGAAAAGGCGGAATAATATGGGAACTTATTTTGAAAAGGAAAATTTAGATTTATTAAAGGCACAGTTTGATACTGCTGAATATGATCCTGAACAAGCTGAGCCTGCCATATATATAGGTAAGAATCAGCTCCTTGACATGATGAAGGTTTTGCGGGAAAACCCTACATATTCCTTTGACCGTATGGCCAATCTTACTGCAGTGGATTACAAGGAATATTTTGAGATGGTGTACAGCCTCTATTCCCGTCGCTTTGATAAATGGGTTACAGTCAAGGTGAAGCTGGAGCATGATAATCCCGAGGTAGAATCTATGACCCAGATTTGGGAAGGGACTAATTTTGAAGAAAGGGAAACCTATGACCTGATGGGTATAACCTTCCTGCATCATCCTGACCTGCGCAGAATTTTAATGCCTGATAATTATGAGGCACATCCGCTCAGAAAGGATTTTGTACCTTTGGAACCTAGAATTGAAGGAGGAGTACTGACGTGGCACAAACAGAAAAGTATGTCTTAAATATGGGGCCACAGCATCCTAGTACTCATGGTGTACTCCAGGTACAGGTGGAGCTGGATGGCGAAAAAATAGTTGGTGCAAAGCCGGTGATGGGTTATTTGCATCGTGGCATTGAGAAGCTGATGGAATCCCGCACTTACGCACAATGTGTGCCTTATACTGACAGGCTCGATTATGTATCAGCAATGAACAATAACCTGGGCTTCTGTATGGCAGTGGAAAAACTGGCAGCCATTGAGGTGCCTGAAAGGGCGGAATATATTCGCGTTATTTGTGCTGAGCTGAATCGTATTGCCAGTCATCATGTGTTTATTGGTTCACTTACCAACGATTTAGGTTCGGCTACAGGAATGATTTATGCATTCCGTGACAGAGAAAAAATCTTGGATTTATTTAATATCATATGTGGTGCCCGCATGACGGCCCATTATATCCGTATCGGTGGCGTGGCTGCCGATGCCCAGGAGGAGTTCCTCAGGGGTGCCCAGGAATTTATTGATTATGTACCGGCTATGCTGGATGAATATGACAGGATCTTTACCGGTAATGAAATTTTCCAGGCCCGTATGCAGGGAACATCCATCATTACCCGGGAGACTGCACTGAAGCATGGCATGTCAGGCCCGAATATCAGAGCCAGTGGAGTGGATTATGATATCCGCAAGATCGATAAATATGGCGCATATGGCAAGTTTGATTTTGAAATTCCTGTGGGCAAACAGGGGGATAACTGGGACAGATATATTGTTCGGCTCAAGGAAATACAGCAGAGTGCCAATATTATCCAACAGGCCCTGGACAACATGCCTGAGGGCCCTGTGATGGCCAAGGTACCTAAGGTACTGCGACCACCAAAGGGAGATGCATACCACCGCGTGGAAAATACCCGTGGTGAGCTTGGCTTCTATATTGTAAGTGATGGATCTACCAAACCATACCGTGTTCATATACGCCGCCCATCCTTTGTTAATTTGCAGGCACTGGATGGTATGTGTCAGGGCATGCTGTTGGCAGATGCCGTTACAGCATTTGCTACCATTGATCCATTGATGGGTGAGGTAGATTGTTAATCTTAATAGGCAGGTGGAAATATGCATAGCGGAATTATATACTCTGCAGCCCAAGGGCTGCGTGAGGTTCTGATGTCCCTGGTGGGCATTCCGATCATAGTTGATATTATTATGACGATAATATGTGCAAGTATTCTTCTGGTAATAATGGCTACCTCAGCCCTGGTGTTTACCTTGGGAGAACGAAAAATTTGTGCATTTATTCAGGTGCGTATTGGTCCTAACCGTGTAGGCCCGGGTGGCCTGCTGCAGTCAGTGGCTGATATGCTCAAGCTTATGGACAAGGAGGATATAGTACCAAAGGGCATCGATAAGTGGCTTTGGGTGCTGTCCCCGATTCTTTTGTTGGTTCCTTCGGCGTTAATATACGCCTTTTTCCCTTTTGACGATGGGGTTATTTTGGCAGATGTGAATGTGGGGCTGTTTCTTTTGATAGCTATTACATCCCAGACTGTATTGCCGTTCCTGATGGGTGGATATGCCTCAAACAGCAAATATTCACTTATCGGTGGTATGCGTACTGTGGCACAGATGCTCGGCTATGAGGTTCCTATGGTATTCGCACTGATGGGTATAGTAATGCTCACCGGTTCCTTAAAGATGAGTGCCATTGTTGAAGCACAGTCAAATGTGTGGTTTATTGTACTTCAGCCACTGGCATTTCTGATTTATATAGTTACTGCCCTGGTGGAGAGCAATCGCCCTCCATTTAACCTGGTTGAGGGTGAGTCAGAAATTATTGCCGGACCATTTACAGAATATACAGGCATGCGTTGGGCATTGTTCTTCCTGGCAGAATTTTCCAATCTCATGTGCATTGGAATTTTGACTACCACCTTGTTTTTAGGTGGCTGGCACGGTCCTGATTTCCTTCCTGGTTTTTGTTGGTTTTGGATTAAGACATTTATTTGCGTACTGTTTTATCAGTGGGTTGGCTGGACTTTCCCAAGACTCAGAATTGATACCATGTTGAGCTTTGGCTGGAAGGTTTTGCTTCCGGTAGCTCTGATAAATGTTTTATTAACTGGTGTAGGTATCTATATTTACAATATTATGTGATAGGAGACTTCAATTATGTGGGGCAAAGGACTTATTGCAGGATTGAGGGTTACCTGGGGCCACTGGTTTGGCAAAAAGGAAACTGTATATTATCCTGAAGAGAAGCTGCCAATGACAGAACGCTTTCGTGGCGGGCATCTGGTATTGGACCATAAAAAGTGCATTGCATGTAAGCTGTGTGCAATGGGATGTCCAAATGCTGCATTGGATTTAACAGTGTCTGTAGATGAAGATAAAAAACGACATATGGAATCATACAAGCACCAGATAGGCCGTTGCATGTATTGCGATTTGTGCATTGAGGCCTGTCCGGTCAAGGCGTTGAGCTGGGACAAGAATTATGAGGGTTCTTCCTATTTCAAGGAAGATATGATCTATGATGCCGTAGTTGAAGCAAAGAACAGGGGGGAACAGCAATGAGTGAGATTTTGGGAACCCTGGTGTTTTATGCTGTGACTGTGGTTATTCTTGGCACAGCGTTAGGTGTGGTTTTAAGCAAAAATCTGGTACACAGTGCATTGCTGATGACTGCGTGTTTTATTGGCATAGGTGTATTGTTTATCTGGTTAAATGCTGATTTTCTTGGTGCCATGGAATTTATGCTATACTCCGGTGGCGTTGCTATTCTGGTCGTAATGGGTATCATGCTTACAAAACGTCAGGACGGTGCGCCGGGAAATCCTTTCAATGTAAGAAGCTTGCCGGCATTAGCACTGGTTGTGTTATTCCTGGCCATTATGTTTTTGGTTATTATGAATTCTGTTGTTCCGGCAGGAGAATTCATATCACCTGATACTGTAAATGGACTGGCGGATATGATGCTCAACACTTATATCCTGCCATTTGAAATAGCAGCAACTCTGTTGTTGGCTGCGCTTTTGGGCGCGATAATCTTGGCGAAGGGAGATGGCAAAGCATGAGTATCGGTTTATATCATTGCCTGCTGTTGGCGGCAATTTTGTTTGCCATCGGCCTTTATGGCGTATTGTCCAAGCGCAATATCATTGCCATACTTATGGGCGTTGAGCTTATGCTGAACGCTGTCAATATTAATTTTGTTGCCTTTAACCGCTATACCCCGGTATCTGATCTTACAGGTCAATTAATGACCGTATTTGCCATTACTGTGGGTGTGGCTGAGGTAGCAATTGGTATTGCCTTGGCCTATAGGATATACAATGACAGACAGACTATCAATGTTGATAAGCTGGATAATATGAAGGGTTAAGGAGGGGTTCGAAGATGTTTTATGAATTTGCACTTGAACATGCCTGGCTGATCCCATTGTTACCAGCAATCGCCTTTGTAATTATCGGAATGGTAACCCGTGCTTATGGTAAGCTGTCTGCAATCATTGCAGTGACCATGAGTGTCATCAGCTTTTTGCTGTCTTCCGGAGTTACCTATGCAGTTGTTAACAATGGAATAACTGTTGAGACGCCGTTTGTTCAGCAGTTATCATGGATGCATATAGGCAGTGTCAATATTTCCATGGGTGTTTTGATAGATCCGCTGACAGCGATGATGTTGATGGTGGTATCCACAGTATCCCTGCTGGTACAGATTTATTCCTGCGGATATATGAAGGGTGATCCCGGGTATGGAAGATTTTTCTCCTTCCTGTCACTGTTTGCAGCCTCGATGCTGGGGCTCGTATTGGCAGTCAACTTCCTTCAGATGTATGTATTCTGGGAGCTGGTAGGACTCTGTTCGTATCTGCTGATTGGGTTCTATTATTATAAGGTATCTGCCAGGGAGGCTGCCAAGAAAGCATTTATGACTACCCGTGTCGGTGACTTCGGTTTACTGTTGGGTATTCTGCTGCTGCAGTTGAATTTTGGGACTCTTGATTTTATGGCCCTGAAGGAAATAATTCCTGCCCATATCATGTCAGCAGGAACAGGGATGATGACCTTTATCGCCTTGCTTATATTTGTTGGTCCGATTGGTAAATCCGGTCAGTTCCCACTTCATGTGTGGCTGCCTGATGCCATGGAGGGTCCTACTCCGGTTTCAGCACTGATTCACGCTGCAACCATGGTTGTAGCCGGTGTATATCTGGTTGGCCGGGCATTCTTCATGTTCAATGAGCTTCCAGAGGTAATGAATGTTATCGCCTGGGTAGGTGGATTTACAGCATTTTTTGCTGCCAGCATTGCTTTTACTCAAACAGCTATCAAGCGTATTTTGGCTTATTCCACAATAAGTCAGTTGGGATATATGATGCTGGCTCTGGGTGTTGGCTCACTGACGGCATCCTTCTTCCACCTTATGACTCATGCTTTCTTCAAGGCATTGTTGTTCCTGTGCGCAGGTGCAGTTATGCATGCAATGCAGGATGAAGCAAATATATTCAAAATGGGCGGATTGAAATCCAAGATGCCAATAACCTTTGCCACCATGACAATTGGTGTCCTGGCAATATCAGGAATACCGCCATTTGCCGGCTTCTTCTCCAAGGATGAGATAATCGTGGCCACCGCTTCTGTAAGCACACCATTGTATGTGCTGGCAACTCTTACAGCATTTATGACCGCGTTCTATATGGCCCGTTTGCTGTTTGTTACATTCTTTGGCAAACCGGCCAGCGAGGAATCCTATGAGCATGCGCATGAGGTTTCCTGGCTGATGCTTGCTCCATTGGTTGTTCTCAGTGCACTGGCTGTTGTCAGTGGCCTCTGGGGGCATGTCTGTGGCTTTGGCGAATGGGTACGATTCGGGGCTGCCCACGAGGCGGGAATTGATATGACTATAGCAGTTTCCTCGACCATACTCTCATTGATTGCCTTTGCTATTGCCTGGAATATTTATGTGGCCCGGCGCTGGAGTTCAGATGCCATTGCTGAAAAGTGCGGTATATTGTATAAGCTCAGCTACAACAAATTCTATATTGATGAGATTTATGCTGCCCTGATTAAAGTAGTAGTTGATGGCATTGCCAAGGTATTCTATTGGATTGATATTTATATCGTGGATGGTGTTATCAATGGCCTGGCCGGACTGGTGGGAGGCATCAGCAGCTTGCTGAGCAAGGCTGAAAATGGACAGGCACAGCATTATGCCGGAATATTCATTTGTGGTGTAGTTATTCTGGTGGCATATAGCCTTTATTATCTTGCAGTTTTGGGAGGTGCATTATAATGACTAGCTTTCCATTATTGACAGCAGTCCTGTTGGCACCAATCTGCGCTGCTGTTCTTATGTGTTTTGTTTCTCCAAAGGCCGCACAGTCAGTAAGGGTTATATCTGCCAGTGCCATGACTGTAGCTTTGGCACTGACCGTATACGCATTTTTCAACTATGATATGAATGCGGGGGGGATGCAGTTCTGTGAAAGCATTCCCTGGATTAAGGACTTAGGTGTTCATTATGCCTTGGGTGTGGATGGAATATCCCTTCCTATGCTGCTGCTGACTGACCTTATAGGTCTGGCAGCTGTATACAGCTCATGGAATATTACCAACCGTCCAAAAGAGTTTTATATTCTGCTGATGATTCTTATTGCAGGTGTTACAGGGACCTTTATTGCAACGGACCTGTTCATTTTCCTGCTGTGCTATGAAGTGGTAGTTATCCCGATTTACATAATGGTAATAATATGGGGTTCTACCAAAAGAGTCAGCAAGGAATACGCCGGTATGAAGCTCACCATTTATCTTTTGATGGGATCAGCCTTTATGCTGGTTGGTGTGGTTGCACTTTACCTCACAGCTTCATCAGTATTGGGGATCCGTACCTTCGATATGCAGGCTCTGGCTATTGCCGGACAGATGGGCCTTCTCAGTGAGGAATTCCAGATTTTTGCCTTTTTATTGCTATTGTTGGGGTTTGGTTCCCTGCTTTCAATGTTTCCGTTCCACAGCTGGTCTCCGGATGGTTATGCCGGAGCTCCTACTGCGGTTTCCATGATCCATGCCGGTGTCCTGAAAAAAATCGGTGGCTATGGTCTGATAAGGATTGGTCTTCTTGTATTGCCGCTGGGGGCTAAGTTTTGGGCTCCTTTAATAGCCGGCTTGGCCATGATTAATGTTATGTATGCAGCATATATTGCCATTGCCCAGAAGGATTTGAAATATGTTATCGGTTATTCCTCTGTATCACATATGGGATATGTACTGCTGGGTTTTGCAGCATTAAATGTTATTTCTGTAAGCGGTGCAGTTGCCAATATGGTTGCTCACGGTGTAATGAGTGCATTGTTCTTTGCAATGATCGGCTTTGTTTATGAGAAGACTCATATGAGAAGCATAACGGAGCTCAGGGGTCTTGCCCATCAGATGCCACGAGTTGCTACTGGCTTTATGCTGGCAGGTATGGCATCTCTTGGTCTTCCGGGTCTCATTGGATTTATACCTGAGTTTACGATTTTTGTAGGTTCTTTTGGTGTGTATCCTGTATTTGCCGTGTTGGCCATATCAGGAATAATTTTCACTGCACTCTATACTTTGCGCGTATTAGCTAAAGTATTATTTGGCCCGCGTGATAGCATGTTTGACAGGTATAAGGATGCCAAGGGTGTAGAAATGATGCCTTTGATTATTTTGGGTATTGCCCTGGTTGGCTTTGGTATTTTCCCACAGGCCCTTATGGGTATGGTGGGAAGCGGTACGGAATCGTTGATTCCATGGCTTGAGCAGATTGCAGATGCACCTGCATATATAGGGGGGATCAGATAATGAATTTTGAAGTAATCAGTACAGAAATCTTTATTTTGGTCCTTGGTCTCTTTGCCATTGTCATGGATCTTGTATTACCCAAGGATGAATCCCGTAAGAGTATAGGTGGGGTTTTGATTTTTGCCCTGACCGGCTGGGTGGCATACATGTTCACCATGTATGTTCCGGAATCTGTTATTGCAGATGGGGGAACAGCCACCAGATATTTCAATGATATGCTGTATATCGTTGATAATTATGCCATATTCTTCAAACAGCTGTTTATTGTGGCTACCATATTCACCATGCTGTTTTCCCTGGATTATATGCAGAATGTGCTTCGCTACAAGGGCGAGTTTTATGCACTTTTAATGACGGCTCTTCTGGGAATGTGCGTGTTGGCTTCTGCCAATGATTTCCTGACTGCCTTTATTGGCCTGGAATTAATGACTATTTCCTTCTATATATTGGTAGGTGCCAGAATATCCTCAAATAATTCCAGTGAAGCAGCCGTTAAATATTTGATTGTAGGGTCTGTATCAACGGCAATCATGCTTTATGGTATCAGTTTGGTTTATGGTGCTACCGGAAGCATACATTTTTATGATATGTTCCGCAATCAGCATCTGTTCTCCGCTATTGGCCTGGCAGGCGCCACGATGATCATGATTGGCTTCTTCTTTAAACTGTCAGTAATTCCGTTCCATATGTGGGCACCTGATGTATATCAGGGGGCACCTACACCTATCACTGCCATGCTGGCAATGGGATCAAAGGCTGCGGGTATTGCTGTGTTTATGCGGGTGCTCTATGTGGCATTCCCATTGATAGGCTTTTACTGGCTGCCAATTTTGGCGGTGCTGTCGGCTATATGTATGATCGGCGGTAATATAATGGCAATCCGTCAGAATGATGTTAAGCGCATGCTGGCGTATTCCTCTATAGCACAGGCCGGATACATGATGGTAGGTATAGTCGCTGCTGATTATCCTGGGATGAAGGCAGTAATGTTCTACGGGATGCTTTATGTATTCGCCAATGTTGGTGCGTTTGCAGCATTGTCCCTGGTAGAGCAGCATAGGGGCGGTTCTGATTATAAAGCTATTGCAGGTTTGGCAAAATCAGCTCCTGTTATGGCAGCGGTTATGACCATTTCACTGCTGTCCATGGCCGGTATACCACCTACAGCAGGCTTTGCCGGTAAGCTGTACCTGTTTACGGCTGTTGTAAATCAGGGCTACCTGTGGTTGGCTTTTGTGGGCTTTATTATGTCCATGATATCTGTATATTATTATTTGCAGGTTACCAAGGCCATGTACCTCGATGAGGGGGACGGTGAACCGATTGTTATTTCAGGAGCAGCAAGAGCTGCTGCTGTGATCAGCGTTCTGGCTACAATCATATTTGGTGTATGCCCGGAACCTTTGGCACATCTCACCAATTTGGCTTCCTTTACCTTCCTGCAGTAAATATCGGGTTAATTAAAAAGGGTCAGTGACGATAAATCGTCACTGACCCTTTTTGTTGCAGCTGCATTATGTTTGTATTGATATATATCATAGATTGTTAACAAAGTGTTCTATTCTGGCAAGAGCTTCAGAAATCTGCTCTATGGAAGTGGCATAGGAACAGCGGACAAAGCCCTCACCGCTTTCACCAAAGGCATTTCCTGGTACCAGCGCTACATGCTCCTGGATGAGGATTTTCTCGGCAAATTCCTCTGATGTGAGTCCGGTGGAAGTAATATCAGGGAAAATGTAGAAAGCCCCTTTTGGCTCGAAACATTTTAACCCGGCATTTTGCAGGCCGTCGTATATCAGGCGGCGCCGTTTATCGTATTCTGATACCATTTTGCGCATGTACTTTTCGCCGTGACGCAGTGCTTCAACAGCTGCTATTTGAGCAGTAATCGGTGCACAGAGCATGGTGTATTGATGTATTTTTGTCATGGCGGCAATTATATCCGGATTTGATAAGGCATAACCAATGCGCCAGCCTGTCATTGCATAGGCCTTGGAAAAACCATTTAACAGGATGGTCCGGTCCTTCATCTCAGGAAGCCCGGCAAAGCATATATGTTTTACTCCGCCATAAGTGAGATCACCATATATTTCATCGGATATTACAATCAAGTCATGTTTGATGGCAAAACGGGCAATAGCCTCCAGCTCCTCCTTGGACAAAATCGCACCGGTTGGATTGTTAGGATATCCGATAAGCAGGGCCTTCGTTTTTGGGGAAACATGTGGCTCCAGGTCATCAGGAGTAATCCTGAAATCATTTGCGGCCTTGGCTGCTACTGGTACAGGAATTCCTCCTGCCAGGGTAGCACAAGCCTTATAGGATACATAGCAGGGCTCAGGGATAAGTATTTCATCTCCTGGACAAAGGATGGTGCGCATGGCAATATCCAGAGCCTCACTTACACCTACAGTGACAAGTACATTGGTTTTGGGATCATAATCCAGGTCGAAACGGTTTTTGTGCAGGATACATATTTCCTCCCGCAGCTCCATTAATCCACGATTTGCCGTATAGGAGGTATATCCCTGTTCCAATCCGTATACGCAGCTTTCACGGATGGACCATGGGGTGATGAAGTCCGGTTCACCTACACCCAGTGAAATAACATCCTCCATTTCAGAGGCAATATCAAAAAATTTTCTTATGCCTGAAGGTGGTACATTTTTTACTACAGGTGATATCCTGTCGTTCCAGTTTATCATATGCTCATCACCAGCCTACGGTCTTTTTCCTTGTCATTGATGATGATACCATCCTTTTTATAAGGCTTTAGAAGAAAATGGCTGCGTGTTTGGGTCACACCTTCAATGGTAGCAAGGCGGGTAGCTACAAAATTGGCCACATCCTGCATGGATTTTCCTTCTATTATCACAAGCAGATCGAAGCTGCCGGACATAAGATAAACAGTGCGTACCTCATCAAAGCGATAAATCCTCTCTGCTATGGCATCAAAGCCTACTTCCCGCTGGGGAGTGAGGTTGACCTCGATAATGGAGGTAACGGTATTTTCTCCGGTCTTTTCCCAGTTTATCAGAGTATTATAACTGAGTATAATCTTATCGTTTTCCAACTGTGCCATTTTCTGCTCTACTTCATATTCGCTGATATTCAGTATGGCAGCCAGCTCCCTGGCCGGACGGCGTGCATCGTGTTTCAAAAGCTCCAATAATTCACGCATAATCAAGTCTCCTTTACAAAAATAAAAACCTCATCCTGTAAAGGACGAGGTAAAAATATCCCGTGGTACCACCTTAGTCAGCCGGTAAGTTGCCCCGGCCACTCTTAATGCCGATATCGCGGGCCAGCGGCAGCATTTCAATCTCGTTGGATCTACTGAGCTGCAGTTCATGAATAGCTTTCTGCCCATGGATAATAGTGATTCGCACCATGCATCACCTCTCTGAATCATCCTGTAGGCATACTTTTTCAATCATTACCTTATCATATAAAATTCTAATGGACATAATATATCACAATGTTTTTTCTTTGGCAAGCTGATTACATGGCCTTGAGCATGGAATGGCGGGTAATAAGGGTATAATTTTTTACCTGTATTCCGTTAAATACTTATCATTCAAGGGAATATTTTACACTGTATAATAATATTAACAAAAAAATAAAATATCCTTAATTAATAATTTTTTTATCATCAAAACCATTTCTTCACAGAATAAAATTAGGCATGCTATTGCCCTCCTGGAGATAAAATGACGAATGTAATTTATCCTGCCATCAGGGCAGACTTTGCTTTCTAAATGGAGGGACAAATTGACTTCCCTTGACAAGATCAATATATGTATACATGTATACAAAAAAGATAATATTGACATTATGGTTATTTGCCTTTACAATGACCATATCAAAAGAAAAGAGGCAACGGCGCCAATGTAGCTTGTAGAAGACTGCATTGGCGTTTTTATGTTTCTTCTTTTTTGGTATTCTTAATTTAATGAGCGGGACAAAGGCGTCTGTACAGGAAAGGAACATTTCTGTACAGGCGCCTTTTTCGCTGTAGGAAGGGTGATTATTATGAAAAGGTTAATTTCAGGAGCGGTACTTTCCGGTTCGCTGGTAATGATGTGCTCCAGGGCTATGGCTGCAGATCCTTCATCGGCTGCAGTAATTGATGCCGGCGATACAGCCTGGGTACTCATAAGCGCAGCTCTGGTATTCATTATGACACCGGCCCTGGCATTGTTTTACGGGGGAATGGTACGTAGTAAAAATGTTTTATCTACCATAATGCAGAGCTTCTTTATTTTAGCAATGATTTCTGTGGAATTTGTTTTACTTGGTTATACTATGGCATTTGGTACAGATATAAATGGCCTGATTGGCGATTTTGACAAGCTGGGGCTTTCGGGGATAGGACTGCGGTTAATGGAGGGACAGACAATTCCTGAACTGGCATTTGTTGCCTTTCAGTGCATGTTTGCAGCCCTCACTCCGGCACTGATTACAGGAGCTTTTGCTGAACGCATGCGCTTTGCCGGATTTGCCCTGCTGATGCTGTTGTGGGCGATATTCATTTATAATCCGATGGCACATTGGGTATGGGGCGGTGGCTTCCTGGCCCAGCTCGGTGCCCTTGATTTCGCCGGTGGCCTTGTAATCCATATTCTTTCCGGAGTTTCCGGCTTGACTATATGCCTGCTTTTGGGTAAGAGACGGGGTTATGGCAAGTCAGCCATGGTACCTCATAATCTTCCAATGACTGTTTTGGGTGCTGCATTTCTGTGGTTTGGCTGGTTCGGCTTTAATGCAGGAAGCGCACTGGGAGCTAATGATCTCGCTGCCAATGCCTTTATTGTTACTCAGGCTGCGGCCGCTGCAGGTGTTTTAGGCTGGGTCATTCCTGAATGGCTGAGAGGTGGCAAGCCAACTGTGCTGGGAGCTGTTTCCGGATCTATTGCAGGTCTTGTGGCCATTACACCGGCTGCCGGTTTTGTGGAGCCCATGCCATCTATCATGATTGGTCTGATTGGTGGAGCCATTTGCTATGGGGCTGTGGCAATTTTGAAGGAAAAATTTGGGTACGATGATTCACTGGATGCCTTTGGTATCCATGGGATTGGTGGTACCTGGGGCTCTATTGCCACAGGCCTTTGGGCGACTGTATCCGTAAACCCTGCCGGTGCAAATGGACTCTTTTATGGAGAGACCGAGCTCCTGACCGCACAGCTGATATCTGTGGTGGCAGCTTATGTATTGGCAATTGCCGGTTCTTATGTACTATATAAAATCGTTGATTATTTCACTGCTATAAGGGCAGACGAGACCGAGGAAATTGTTGGGCTTGACATAGCCGAGCACGGTGAGCGTGGATATGCTGCAGCTGTGATGGCCGGTACTCCGGATTTTGGTGCATCCGAAGAAGGTCTTTTAACGGCACATGATCTGAAGCATGATCCGGTATGGTAATGTTTTTATGACTATATGTCAGTGAGGTGGAACGGATGAGTATAACAAAAATTGAAATTATTACCAGACCTAATAAGCTGGAAGAGCTGAAGGAAGCTCTTAACAATATTGGTGTCCTGGGGATGACAGTAAGCCAGGTTTATGGCTGTGGCCTGCAGAAGGGGCACAAGGAGGTTTATCGTGGAAGGGCCTATGATGTTAATCTGGTGCCAAAGGTCAAGGTGGAAACAGTAGTGTGTGAAATCCCGGTTGAAAAGGTACTGGATACCGCTGAAAAGGTCCTTCGTACCGGTAAAATGGGAGATGGCAAGATATTTGTTATTGAACTGGCAGATGCTGTCCGCATCCGTACCGGTCAGCGTAAGGAAGACGCTATCAAGGATATTCCCGGCGAGTGTCCTGATAATTGATGAATGTATATATGAGAGTCCTCTCATGTTGTGTGGTCACTGTTGGCTGCAGGATATGAGGGGACTCATATTTTTGTGGTAATCCCTGTAATAGTAATGATATGGGGGTAGGTAAATCCGGGAATTTGTATATCAATTTAAGCTACTTTGGCTTCAGTCATTGCAATAAAATAAAGATTTGGGTACAATAAGATGGAATAGTTATGCTTACCTTGTTAAAGGAGTAGATGACATTGGTGATTGGAAAAATTAGTCAGGCCACGGCAGGCTTTACCAAATTCCCGGAAGCAATCAGGCGAGCTTTGTTCTTTTTATATGAGCATGATTTTAAAACCATGGAGGACGGAATATATCCAATTGATGGTAAGAACAGCTATGCTATTTTACAAAGATACAATACAAAGCTGCCAGGAACTTCCAAGCCAGAGGCACATAGACAGTATGTGGATATACAGTATATTGTGGAGGGCAGGGAAGAACTGGGCTGGTGCCCGTTGAATCCGGAGCTTAAGGCAAATACCAAGTATGATATAGATAAGGACATTATTTTTTATGAAAGACTGGTACCGGGAAGCAGTGTCATCCTTGAGGAAGGGGCGTATGCTGTTCTTTATCCTGCAGATGTCCATCATCCGTGTGGTGCAATTGAAGGAAAGGTTGGGCCTGTTACCAAGGTCGTTGTGAAAATTGCTGTTGATTACATTAAATAGTGTAAGTAAAGATATTTTGGAGGCATGATTAATGACTGTAAGAAGAATTTATGTGGAGAAGCGTCAGGGGTTTTATGATATTCCTGCCCAGCAACTGTGCAATGACCTTATTGAGAGCTTTCGCCTTACCGGGTTGAGGGCGGTTCGCCTGTTCAACCGATATGATATTGAAGGGCTCAGTGATGAAGAATATGCCGCAGTCAAAGCAGTAGTTTTTTCTGAGCCACCTGTTGATGTTATCTATGAAGAAAACTTGCCACAGTTTCCTAAGTCAAGGGTTTTTGCGGCTGAATATCTGCCTGGTCAGTATGATCAGACAGCGGATTCTGCTGCCCAATGTGTTCAGCTGGTAACCCAGAAGGAACGCCCGGTGATTGCCACTGCCCGTGTAGTAGTGCTGGTCGGTGACATTGATGATCAAACCCTGAATAAAATCAAGGCGTACTATATAAATGCCATTGAAAGTCGGGAGGCCAGTCTTGAGAAGCCTGCATCCCTGGACATGGCCGTTGAGACTCCGGATGATGTGGAGATTATCACAGGATTTACCTCATTATCAGAGAGTGAGCTGCAGTCATTTATGCAACAACGGGGCTTTGCCATGAGCTTTGAGGACCTGAAATTCTGTCAGAGCTATTTCCGTGATATGGAACACAGGGATCCTTCCATCACAGAAATAAGGGTAATAGATACCTATTGGTCAGATCATTGCCGTCATACAACTTTTACTACAGCCATTGATATGGTGGATATTGAACAGGGAGCCTATGCCCCTGTTATGGCTAAGGCCTATCGCCTGTATCAGGACGACAGAAACGAGATTTATGGGGATGCCGACAGGGATATGTCCCTTATGGATTTGGCTGTTATTGGCATGAAAGCCCTGCGCAAACAGGGCAAGCTGGATGATTTGGATCAGTCAGAGGAAATTAATGCCTGCAGTATTGTTGTTAATGCTGACATTAATGGCAAGAATGAAGAGTGGCTGGTTATGTTCAAGAACGAAACCCATAATCATCCAACTGAGATTGAGCCATTTGGTGGAGCAGCAACCTGTCTGGGTGGCGCAATAAGAGATCCGCTTTCCGGTCGTTCGTATGTATATCAGGCCATGCGGGTTACCGGTGCGGCAGATCCACGCAGGCCTATTTCAGAAACAATGGTAGGCAAGCTGCCACAAAAGAAAATCACTCTTGGGGCAGCTTCAGGCTACAGTTCTTATGGTAATCAGATAGGTCTGGCAACAGGACAGGTAGCTGAAGTTTACCATGAAGGCTTTATGGCCAAAAGAATGGAGATAGGTGCAGTAATCGCTGCTGCGCCTAAGGTAAATGTAGTGCGTGAAGTGCCTCAGGAAGGCGATGTTATCGTTCTGGTAGGTGGCCGTACCGGGCGGGACGGCTGTGGTGGTGCTACTGGCTCATCAAAGGAACACACCACTGATTCCCTTAAATCATGTGGGGCAGAGGTTCAAAAGGGTAATCCTCCTACTGAAAGAAAAATACAGCGTCTGTTCCGCAATCCTGTGGTGAGCAAAATGATCAAGCGCTGTAATGACTTTGGCGCAGGCGGTGTTTCCGTTGCAATCGGTGAGCTTACAGATGGCCTGGTTATTGACCTTGACCAGATAAAGAAAAAATATGAGGGCCTTGACGGGACAGAACTGGCTATATCTGAGTCCCAGGAACGGATGGCAGTAGTACTGGATTCCGATGATGTGGATTCCTTTATCAAATTTGCTGATGAGGAAAATCTGGAAGCTACTGTTGTTGCAGTTGTTACGGATGACCGCAGGCTCATTATGCAGTGGCGTGGCCATACCATAGTGGACCTCAGCAGGGACTTCCTGGATACCAATGGCGTTAAACAGCACATTGGGGTAGAGCTTGCAGCACCATCAAAGAGTGAATGCTATTTCCATCACCTGCCAAAGAAAATTGAGGCTTTGGGAAGTGATATAGAGAAATCATGGCTGGAAAACCTGAAGGATTTGAATGTGTGCAGTCAGAAGGGTCTAGCAGAAAGATTTGATGCCTCTATAGGGGGCAACACTGTATTGATGCCATTTGGTGGTAAAAATCAGATGACTCCAACCGAGGGAATGATTGCCAAGCTGCCGGTTTTGGATGGTGAAACAACAACAGCTACGGCCATGACTTTTGGTTATAATCCATATCTAATGGAGTGGAGCCCATTCCATGGTGCAGTGTATTCTGTGCTTGAATCCGTAGCCAAGATGGTTGCCCTGGGAGGCCGGGCAGATACCATCCGCATGACCTTCCAGGAATATTTTGAAAGCCTGGGCAGAGATCCAAAAAAATGGGGAAAACCATTCAGCGCATTGCTGGGTGCTTTGTGGGCCCAGCATCAGCTGGAAATTCCTGCCATTGGCGGAAAGGACTCCATGTCAGGTACCTTTATGGATTTAAATGTACCACCTACACTGGTTTCCTTTGCCGTGGATGTTATGAATGCGGATAATGCGATTTCACCGGAATTCAAATATGTGGGGAACAAGGTGTATTACATAGAGGCTCCAAAGGACGAATATGATATGCCGCAGTTCCGTTATCTGAAGACGGCTTATCAGAAGGTAAGCAAATTTATTGCTGATAAAAAGGTATTCTCTGCATCCAGTGTTAGAATAGGCGGAGTCGCTGCCGCTATTACCAGAATGTGTCTTGGCAATAACATCGGGTTCAAGTTCTCAAAATATATTTCCAAGGATGATCTTTTCAGGGCAGATTATGGTGCGCTGGTCATTGAGGTTGCTGAGCATGCTGATATTGAGCAGGCATTGGATGGCGTAAGGTACAGGGAACTGGGTGAGACCACTGCTGTTACCAGCATCGTTTGTGGAAAGGCCGTTATAACCCTGCAGGATGCCATGAAAGCATATACCTCTCCATTGGAAAAGATTTTCCCTACCAATGTGAGAAATAATGATAAAACCGTCAATGAGTTTATTTTCCGTAATGGCAACCGCATAAATAAATCGGTTTCCATTGCAAAACCAAAAGTGTTTATCCCGGTATTCCCAGGTACGAACTGCGAATATGATTCTGCCAGGGCTTTCCAACGGGCTGGTGGAGATCCGCAGACCCTGGTAATAAGAAACTTGACTCCATCCGCCGTAGAAGAATCTGTTGAGGCAATTGTCAAGGGGATAAAGTCATCACAGATTATAATGCTGCCAGGAGGATTTAGCGGTGGTGATGAACCGGATGGTTCAGGAAAATTTATTGCTGCCATGTTCCGCAATCCACGCATCAAAGAAGCCGTACATGACCTGCTGCACAGACGGGATGGCTTGATGCTGGGGATATGTAACGGTTTCCAGGCTTTGATTAAGCTGGGACTTGTTCCTTATGGTGAAATCCGTGACCTGACTGATGCGTCGCCTACCCTGACCCGCAATCAGATTGGCCGTCATGTATCCTGTATGGTAAGGACCAAGGTGGTTTCCAATCTTTCCCCGTGGTTCAATAATGTTCAGGTTGGTTCAACCTTTACCATCCCTGTTTCCCATGGTGAAGGCCGGTTTGTGGCTGACAAGGAAGTAATAGCCAAGTTGCGTATCAATGGCCAGATTGCTACCCAATATGTCAATGCAACAGGTGCTCCTTCTGCAGAAGTGCCATTTAATCCTAACGGGTCAATTAATGCCATAGAGGGTATTACCAGTCCTGATGGACGAGTCCTGGGCAAAATGGGCCATTCTGAGCGTATAGGTGATAATGTGGCTGTCAATGTTCCGGGCAATCAGAATCAGTTGATTTTTGAGGCAGGAATCAAGTATTACAAATAAGATACATTTTTCAGTGGGAGTTTTATGCTCCCACTTTTTTTATGATTTGAAATTCGGGTAATGTTTTTTTTAAACTTTAAGGGTGTCGAGTCAGTATAAAACCTTATTTTTATAAGAAATATTAAAAAACAAATTAATATATTTATGGATATGAAAAATTGTGAAAATAATTTATAAATTTTGAAAAAAATAGAAGGAAAAATATATAAGTGTGGCGAATCATACGCGAAGGAAGAGTTGATAGCGCGAGGACTGTCATGATTAGGGAGAATTACAGTTCATTTCACAGTGGGGGCATTTTAATAAGGCTTTGCCGGAAATTGCTTCGGTTCATGTCAGCTGGGGGGATATAGCTGAATAAGGCCTCTGTTGCTGGAATCATAGGTCGAAATGGTTTGATTCAGTACGGTAATTGCCGGTGTGCTGTGATATGCGTTTGGGACTCAAGGGGTTTGCTGATGAATCAGGAGGTTCATTCAGCTTATTGATTTTTATTAGAGGGGGATTTTATTAATGGCAAAGAAGTATGTAATGGCGTTGGATGCTGGAACTACAAGTAACAGAGCAATCATTTTTGATGAGAATTCCAAGATTGTAGGAGTTTCCCAGAAAGAATTTACTCAGATTTTCCCACAGCCAGGTTGGGTTGAGCATGATGCTGATGAAATCTGGAGCACAATGACTACAGTTATGAAGGAAGCTCTTGAGCAGAGTGGTCTCGTTGCCAGCGACATTGCAGCAATTGGTATCACCAATCAGCGTGAGACGGCAGTAGTTTGGGACAAGAATACAGGCCGTCCGGTTTATAACGCAATCGTTTGGCAGTCCCGTCAGACTGCAGGCATTGCTGATGGGCTCAAGGCCAAGGGACTTACTGAGGAATTTAAGTCCAAGACAGGTCTTACCATTGATGCTTATTTCTCAGGAACCAAGATTACCTGGATTTTTGAGAATGTTGAAGGCACTCGTGAGCGTGCGGAAAAAGGCGAGTTGCTCTTTGGTACTATTGATACCTGGCTTATTTGGAAGCTGACTGGCGGTAAGGCACATGTTACCGACTATTCCAACGCTTCCCGTACCTTGATGTATAACATCAAGGAATTGAAGTGGGATGATGCACTCCTTGGATATCTTGGCGTTCCTAAGTGCATGCTTCCTGAGGTTCATCCATCATCTGAGGTATATGGTGAGGCAATTCCTTCCATTTTGGGTGCTGCTATTCCTGTTGCCGGTGCTGCCGGTGACCAGCAGGCTGCTCTCTTTGGTCAGAACTGCTTCGAACCTGGTATGGCTAAGAACACCTACGGTACTGGCTGCTTCATGCTGATGAATACCGGTACTGACATCTATGACTCCAAGAATGGTTTGGTTACAACCATCGCCTGGGGACTTGATGGTAAGGTAGAGTATGCTCTTGAAGGTTCCATCTTTGTTGCTGGTTCTGCTATTCAGTGGCTCCGTGATGGTGTCCGCATGGTTGATTCTGCTCCTGACTCCGAGTGGGTTGCCAAGAAGGTTCGCGATACTGCAGGTGTATACCTTGTTCCTGCATTCGTTGGTCTCGGTGCTCCATATTGGGATCAGAATGCCCGCGGTATGATTATCGGTATTACCCGTGGTACTACCAAGGCTCATATCGTTCGTGCAACTCTTGAATCCCTGGCTTATCAGACCAAGGATGTATTGGGGGCAATGGAAGCAGATTCCAACATTAAGCTGGCTTCCCTGAAGGTTGATGGCGGTGCAGTTGCCAATAACCTGATGATGCAGTTCCAGGCTGATATCCTCGGCGTTCCTGTAGACCGTCCACAGATTATTGAGACTACTGCACTGGGTGCAGCATATCTTGCTGGTCTTGCTGTAGGCGTATGGAGCAACAAGGAAGAACTGAAGACTGCCTGGAAGCTGGATGTTCGTTTCGAGCCTGTAATGCCTAAGGAAGATGCTGACAAGCTCTACAAGGGCTGGAAGAAGGCTGTTAAGCATTCCATGCATTGGCTGGATGAGGACTGATAAAGCCATAGGCTGAAGTCTTTATGTATTGGATTCATGGTCTGGTGCCGGCGGTTTTGGGGTTGTCGGTACCAGGCTTGGATTATAGCAATAATTCATGTTATTTTTTAGAAAGAGGGATGAAAAGATGGACAATTTGTTAGGCGAGTTTGTGGGTACTATGGTTCTGATGGTATTTGGTTGCGGTGTTAATGCCAATATGACATTGGCCAAGACCTGTGGTCATGGTGGTGGCTGGATTTGCACAACCACCGGATGGTGTTTCGCAGTATTGTTTGGTGTTTACACTTCTGTAGCTTTGGGTGCTCCTCAGGCTGACCTGAACCCTTCCGTTACCATTGCAAAGACTTTGGCTGGTGTATATACCTGGCCTCAGTTCTGTGCTACCTCCATCATCCAGATTCTTGGTGGTGTTGTTGGTGCAATCATTGTGTATCTCGCATATCTCCCACATTGGGCTGAGACTGAAGGCAGCAAGCTGGGTGTATTCTCCACCGGTAATGCAGCAGGTAACCACATGACCGGTTTCATTGCCGAGCTTATCGCTACGTTCTTCCTGATGTTCGGTATCTGGTGTATCTTCTCCAAGGGTGTAGGTGGAGAAATGGGTCTTGCTCCTGGATTTGGCCCATATCTTGTAGGTATGCTGATCTGGGCACTTGGTCTTTCCCTTGGTGGTCCTACCGGTTATGCAATGAACGCAGCTCGTGACCTTGGTCCAAGAATTGCACATGCAATCTTGCCTATTCCTGACAAGGGTGATGGCAACTGGGGCTATGCTTGGGTTCCTGTAGTTGCTCCACTTTGCGGTGGTGTATTGGCCTATGTAGTAGCAAGTGCAACTGGTATAATCTGATAACATTCATGTAAGATTACAAAAAAACATCCCCACTTGTGTCTGCATGGGTGGGGATGATTTTATTAAAGAGGCAGTATTATTTATCAACTTTTCAGGAGGTTTTTGTTGTGAAGAAGATTATTAATGCAGTTGAAAATGTCGAAGAAGAAATGATTCTTGGTTTGGTTAAGTCTGCACCGGACAAACTCCGTAAGCTGGATTGCGGTAATGTTGTGGTAAGAGCTAACAAGAAAGAAGGTAAGGTGGCTCTCGTTTCCGGTGGTGGCAGTGGCCATGAACCAGCACACGGCGGGTATGTCGGGGAAGGCATGCTGGATGGTGCTGTAGCAGGTGCTGTATTTACTTCTCCTACCCCAGATCAGATTTATGAGGCTATTAAGGCTGTAGCTACTGACAAGGGCGTACTGTGTATTGTCAAAAACTACACCGGCGACATCATGAACTTTGAAATGGCAATTGATATGGCCAAAGACGAAGGCATCAAGGCTGACTATGTAGTAGTTAATGATGATGTTGCAGTTAAGGACAGTCTGTATACCACTGGCCGTCGTGGCGTAGCCGGTACCATTCTAGTACACAAGATTGCCGGTGCATTGGCTGAAACAGGTGCTGATCTGGAAGCAGTTAAGGCCGTTGCTGAAAAGGTTATTGCAAATGTTCGTACCATGGGCATGGCTATTACTGCCTGCACCATGCCTGCAGCCGGTAAACCTGGCTTTGAACTGGCAGATAATGAGATGGAAATCGGTATCGGTATCCATGGTGAGCCAGGTACAAGCCGTGAAGCCCTGAAGTCTGCAAATGATATCAGTGAGGAGCTGTTGGGCAAGATTACGGATGATATCGATTATGTAGGCAAGGAAGTGGCTGTCATTGTAAATGGTATGGGCGGTACTCCTTTGATGGAGCTCTATATAGTTAATAATTATGTAAATGATTATCTCACCAAGAAGGGTATCAAGATTTACGATACCATGGTTGGGAATTATATGACCTCCATTGAAATGGCAGGCTTCTCCATTACCCTGTTGCGTCTTGATGATGAATTAAAATCACTGTATGATGCAAAGGCTGATACCCCTGCCCTTAAGCGCTGATAACTAGATAGGAGCTGTTTGAAACGATTACGAATGATCAGATGATTGATATCTTGAAGGCTACTGCTGCCAAGATAGATGAGGAAAAGGATTATCTTACCGAGCTTGATAATGAGATAGCGGATGGTGACCATGGCGTGAATATGGCAAAGGGCTTCAATGCAGTTGTTGCCAAGCTGGATGCAATGTCCGGCAAGGATATTGGAAGCCTGCTCAAAACTACTGGTATGACCTTGGTATCCACTGTAGGAGGCTCAGCCGGTCCATTGTATGGAACAGCATATATGAAGGCCGGAAGCGTTTTATCAGGCAAGAATGAGATGGATGAAAAGGATCTGGTGGCTGCAATGGAAGCAGCTATTGGTGGTATTCAGATGCGTGGTAAGGCCACAACCGGTGAAAAGACCATGCTGGATTCACTTTGTCCTGCCTATGATGCCCTGAAAAGCGGCGTAGAGGCCGGGGAAGATATGAAGACCGCATTGACCAAGGCTGTTGAAGCAGCCGAAACCGGTGTGGAGTACACCAAAACAATAAAGGCGACCAAGGGACGGGCCAGCTATATTGGCGACCGCAGTATAGGTCATCAGGATCCGGGGGCAACATCTGCATTATACATACTGCAGGTATTGCTGGATAATATTTAAGCACATTTAATATATTGAATCTGGGGGCAGTGCCCCCAGGTTCTATATGTTTAGGTATGGGGAGATTGTGAAATGGTTGGCGTAGTGATTGTATCCCACAGCCAGACTTTGGCTGAAGGTGTTGTGGAGCTGGCAAAGCTCATGGCTTCTGATGCGCATATTGTGGCAGCAGGTGGCCTGGATGATGGTGGATTGGGCACCAGTTTTGAAAAGATTTCTAATGCGATAGATGAAGTATATTCAGATGACGGGGTAGCCGTTTTAATGGATATGGGTAGTGCTGTCATGACGACCGAGATGGTTATAGAGTCAATGGAAGGCCGTAAGATCCTGATGCTTGACGGACCGGTTGTGGAAGGCGGCGTTGTTGTGGCTTTGGAAGCCTCTCTGGGAACTCCTTTGGAGGAGCTGCAGGAAAAGGTCGATGAAGCAAGGGACACTAAAAAAATTGAAAAATGAGATGAGTATAGTCATCTTAATATAGGAGGTATAAGTGTTTTATGGACAGCTTTGAAGAAAAGGTTGCAAAGTTAAAGGATATCAGGGTTTTTCTCCTGGATATGGATGGAACTATTTATTTGGGGGATAAATTACTGCCAAGAGCCAAGGATTTCTTGGATTATCTCAGATCCTCCGGCAGGCGGTTTATCTTTTTAACGAATAACTCCTCCAAGGATAAGGGAAGCTATGTGGAAAAGCTCAAGAAATTGGGTGTGCAGGCTGAACCTGATGAAATCCTGACATCAGGAGAAGCAACCTGCATTTATTTAAAATCAATTGGGGCCAGCAGGGTTTACCTCATGGGGACCCCTGAGCTGGAATCAGAGTTTAAGAGCTGGGGCTTTGAATTGACAGAAGAAAATCCTGAGTATGTGGTTTTAGGCTTTGATAAGACCCTTACATATCATAAATTGGTAGTAGGCTGTGAATTCCTGAGACAGGGTGTGCCATTTATTGCAACACATCCTGATTTCAACTGTCCTATGGAAAATACTTATATCCCGGATACCGGGTCAATGATCGAATTGATGAAGGCTTCCACTGGTGTATCCCCGAAGGTAATTGGCAAACCAAACAAGGAAATTATCGAGAGTGCCTTCAAAAAGTTCAACAATGAATTTGAGAAAAAGCAGTTTGCCATGGTTGGAGACCGGGTTTATACAGATGTAAAAACTGGCGTTAATGCCGGAATCTGTGGGATTTTGGTGCTTTCAGGAGAATCAACTCTTCAGACTGTTGAAGAATCTGATGTGAAGCCTACCGTTATTGCCGAAAATGTAGGTGAGATACTGGATGCCTTGAAGGTTATTGATGGTGTGAACTGATTTTATGGAGTGAAAATATATTCAGGCAATATTCATCATCTTTGCTTAAGGGAAAACGGGCAAAAAAAATTGCATTACATGGGTAATGCAATTTTTTTTTGTTTACAAATATGCTATAATTAAGTAGTTAGGGGGAGTATATTTTGGGATTAAAAGGCAGTTTATGCCTGTTATTGGCATCCTTTATCTGGGGCATTACTTTTGTGGCCCAGTTGGTGGGAATGGATAATATAGGCCCCTTTACTTATGGGTTTTCCCGTTTTGCAGTAGGTGTGGCGGCCATTCTTCCTGTATGGTATTTTTTTCACCGGCGACAGGACAGGACAAGCAGCAGGTATTCACCAGGCTGGAAAGCCGGTATGGGTGCAGGTGTTATCATGTTTACGGCGTCAGCCTTTCAGCAGTGTGCCATGCAGTACACCACGGCAGGCAAGACGGCATTTATAACCTGTTTATATATTATTTTTGTTCCGATTTTATCGATTATTATTGGCAGGATTGTCCGAACAGAAAATTGGTTGGGTGCAATATTGGCATTGGCAGGCTTGTACTGCCTTTCAGTAAAGGGGGATTTCTCCCTTAACTACGGTGATGTGCTGGCCTTTGTCTGTTCCATATTGTGGTCAATTCATATCATGTATATCGGTCGGTTTGCAGCCCAAAAGGACAATATGGAAATTTCCACTGCGCAGCTTATTGTTTGTACTGCACTTAATGGAATATTTGCCTTTGCAACAGAAAATGTTGTTTTTCAGGATATCTTGGATGCCTGGTTTCCTATTGTCTTCGCAGGTGTTATGTCGTCCGGCATAGCATTTACACTGCAGATTGTAGGGCAAAAATATGCGGAGCCTGCCCATGCAGCTATCATAATGAGTCTTGAATCAGTATTCGGGGCATTAGGTGGCTGGCTCATAATTAATGAGCAAATGATGAGTATAGAAATATTTGGATGTATATTAATGCTTTTGGGGATGCTTGTTACCCAGGGGCGTATAATATTAAAGCACAATTGGCATTCTTCCGGGACCGTAGGATAGTGAACCGTGCCTGGACTTCTGTCTTGGATGAGTGCACTGGGCATCATGAAGGATGCCCGTATAGGACTTATTTTCAGATGGGATGATTATCCATTTCGATAAGTCGTATTTTATGCAAATGCAGTAATAGTTGCAATGCATAGTCATTAGAGAATGATTTGGCAGGGATTGTCTTGATACCTGCAGTACAATATTTTCGGGGGAAGCTACAAGGAGGATTGTTAAATGATGGAGGCGAGTTCGGCAATAACAGAGGCTGTTGTTACCATAAAAATTGTTGGTATTGGTGGCGGCGGTAATCATGTTTTGATGCGCCTGGCTGATAGTGGTCTGGATAAGAATCAGTTGGTGGCTGTCAACACGGATATTCATCAATTAAGGGAAGTGGATGCAGTTGGGATTCCGGCACTTTTGATTGGCAGTGCCATGACGAAAGGCCGTGGTACCGGCGGTGATCCGGAAAAAGGTCAGAGGGCTGCCATAGCTGATGCTGAAAGAATAGCTGATGCCATTAATGGTGCGAACCTCGTTTTTATTACAGCAGGCATGGGTAAGGGTGTAGGTACCGGAGTTGCTCCGGTGGTGGCAAAAATAGCTCATGATATGGGGATCCTTACCGTAGGTGTAGTAACGATGCCGTTTTCCCATGAGGGCTGCCGCCGAATGGAGATTGCCCGCGACGGTGTAAAGCTTCTTCGGGAACACATGGATGCCCTGGTCGAGGTCAAAAATGACAATATACAGCGGCTTCCTGAATTCCGTCAAAAATCCGTTGGGGAGTCCTTTGGTATGGTGGATGATGTTTTGCGTCAGTCCATCAGCAGTATTGTGGAAATGATTCAGAATACCGGTATTATCAATGTTGATTTTGCCGATGTCACCACTATTTTTAAAAGTGGCGAGGACTGTGATGTCATCATGGGTATGGGTACCGGCACCAATGCTTTGTCCGCAGTTCAGGCGGCTATAAGCAGTCCTCTTATAGAGACATCAGTAAAAGGGGCCCGGGCCTTGATAGTCAACCTTACCAGCAGTTCTAAACTGCCATTGTATGATGTCAAGGAGGCCAATGAGTTCCTTTATGACAATACTCACCCTGAGGTGGAGAACATCATAGGCTTGGTGGTTGATGACAGTATGGGGAGCCGTGTGAAGGCAACTGTTATTGCAACTAATTTTGATCCTGCTGTTGTTGCGGAAAAGAACAGCAAAATCAAGCCAATCCAATTTGGAAACAAGGAACTGAAAAATCCAATTCCACCTTTGTATACAAATAAAAAAGAGCAATCTTCAGAGGCTGCTTCTGAGGATGCCGGCAATGTTGCAGACAAGGGACCGGAGCTCATGGGCTTCATGCAGCCAAAGAAGCCTGTGGTGGCTGAGACTGTTGCAGACAAAGCTGCTGCGGAAGATAAAGATGAATAAAGAGAATATTTTTTCACGGACAGAGCTGCTTATTGGAAAAGCAGCTCTCTCTAGATTACATAACAGTCGGGTAGCGGTTTTTGGTATTGGCGGGGTAGGCTCTTATACAGTTGAAGCCCTGGCCAGATGTGGTATTGGTCATTTTCTCCTTGTGGATGATGATGTGATAAGTATTAGCAATATTAACCGTCAGCTGCACGCATTGTGTGATACTGTAGGCCGTTTAAAAACAGAGGTTATGGCAGAACGGATCAAGGCCATTAATCCCGACGCAGAGGTGGAGACCAGGGCAGAGTTTTATTTACCGGAGAATAGTGGGGAATTCTTTGACGGCTCCATTGATTATATTGTGGATGCAGTAGATACTGTCGCTGCAAAGATTGATTTGGCAGTACAGGCAGAGAGGCGTGGCATTCCCATAATCAGCAGTATGGGGGCAGGCAATAAACTCAATCCTGCGGGATTTCAGGTGACTGATATTTATAAAACCAGTGTGTGTCCCCTGGCGAGAGTCATGCGTCATAAGTTAAGACAATTGGGGGTAAAGGGGTTGAAGGTAGTGTATTCTACAGAAGAACCCATCAGGCCGTTACCGGCTCCTGATTTTGCACAATCGGAATCAGGGACCATAACCAGGAGGTCTGTTCCGGGAAGTGTATCTTTTGTGCCATCAGTTGCCGGCCTGATTGCTGCAGGGGAGGTCATAAAGGATCTTTGCAGTGATGGGATGGAATAGGTATTCATGGGAATTATTTCGGTAAATGTCCGCGCTATGTATACATTATATTTCAAAAAAAGGCTGTTTTTACTATGACAACATTATAATATTATGCTACAATATTATATGTTATATATAAAAAAGTTAATAGTGCTCTAAGGGTATAAATATATAACTGAAGGGAAAATTTTTCCTGCTATTGTTTGTTCAGGAAGGATGAACTCTCCATATAGTCATATCTATAGCCTTATGGAGTACAGGGCCGAGCCCTTTTAGGGATTGCTCATGGGAAGCTATTTCCTGGAGAGAAGTTAACATCTGCGGTATAAGGAGGAATGTGAAATGAAAATGTTTGGCAAACTTTCTCTGTTCAGTATCATGTTGGTGACCATGATCGCACTTGTAGCAGGATGCGGTGGTGACAGTGGTAAAAAATTCCTGAACATTGCTACCGGTGGCACAGCCGGTACATATTACCCAATCGGTGGTGCAATGTCTGAAATCCTGAATAATGAAATTAAGGGCATGAATGCCAGTGCCCAGAGTACTGGTGCAACTGTAGCAAATATCAACATGTTAAAAGAGGGTCAGGTGGATCTGGCTATCGTTCAGAATGATATAACCTACTATGCAGCTAATGGCGTAGAAATGTTCGAAGGCAAGAAGGTTGACAATATCAGAGGTATTGCAACACTTTATCCTGAGACCTGTCAGATTGTTACATTGGATGGTAAGGGTATTAAATCCATTGCAGATCTGAAGGGCAAAAGAGTAGCAGTTGGTGCCATGGGTAGTGGTGCTGAAGCAAATGCCCGTCAGATTTTGGCTGCTTATGGTATTACCTATGATGATATCGACGAGCAGTTCCTTTCCTTTAGCGAAGCTGCCAATGCCTTGAAGGATGATCTTGTGGATGCTGCCTTCCTTACTGCCGGTTATCCTACTGCTGCAGTACAGGATATTGCTTCCCAGAACAAGGTAAGGCTTCTTCCTGTTGAAGCAGCAAAAGCTGATGCCTTGATTGCAAAATATCCATTCTATACCAAGGTTACTATTCCTGCAGGTACTTACGGTATGACTGATTCCGTTGAGGCAATCTCCGTTATGGCCATGCTGGTATGCACTGACAAGATTGATGATGCCCTTGGTTATGAGATAACTAAGGCTTTATTTACTCATCTTGATCGTATCCAGGCAGCTCATGCTGCAGCAAAGGCCATTTCCAAGGAAGGTGCAACAAAGGGTATGCCAATTCCTGTAAATGCTGGTGCAGAAAAATTCTTTAAAGAATAAAAGAATATGAAAGCTACGGGAGCTGTTACAGACGCCATTAATGGATAATGGTGGAAAAGGGAGTCGTTTTCTCCCGTCTGCCGCAGCTCCCCTTTTTTAAATTATGAAAAATAAGATTATTGCCAGTGTGTTGGCAGCTGCCCTGTTGTGGCTAGGCTGGTTCCTTACGAGGCCGGTGCTCAGTATATATGGTAATGAAAAACAACAGGTCGCGGTTATGGAGGTTACATCGGACACTGAGCTGGCCATTAGTTTTATACATTCAGTGCAAAAAACATTGGTGGAGGAATTTCTTACTCCTGATGATGAGCTTGATGGTTTTGTGTTGCATTCTACCAGATATCATTCCTTTGGCGTAGGGCTTCCGTTTATGGAATCAGATGGCGCATTTCGCCAGGAGGGAAATGCCTTTGTGATGGATGACATGAATCGCCATTTTAAGGAATTGAACCTGCGGACCGGGGTAGGAACGGAGCTGACTGTCCGTATTGATGAACAGACCTTCAGGCTGTATGAAATGTTTGAGGCCGGGCAGAAAATAGATATTATTATAGAACCTAGATATAAATCCTTTTTAGGTAAGGGGGGAATTATATAGTTATGGCAGAAGAAAAAGATGAAAAAGAACTGGCTGCCGAAGTGCTGAAAAAGTACGATAAAGAGTCGGATACCATGCTATATACAGGTCTTATGGCCAAGATTGTATCAGCGATAGCAATCACATTTTCGGTGTTTCAGTTATATACTGCTATTTTTGGCGTATTGGATGCGCACCTTCAAAGAGCAGTTCATTTGGGCTTTGCCCTGGCATTGTCATATTTGCTTTATCCTACCAGAAAGAGCTGGTCACGGACCAAGGTTCATCCCCTGGATGTGCTGTTGGCCATACTGGGTGCCGCTGCTCCTGCCTACATATGCATTATGTACAGGGAGTTGGCAATGCGTGCCGGTATGGTAAATTCCACTGATATGATAATCGGCGTAATTGGTTTACTGCTGGTAGTAGAGGCCACCCGCCGTGTAGTTGGTATCCCGATGGTTTTGGTGGTATTGGTTTTTCTGACCTATGCCTTTGCCGGACCGTATATGCCTGGAGTACTGGCTCATAGGGGGTTGTCTGTAGAACAGCTGGTGGGGCACCTGTACTTCACCACTGAGGGTATTTTTGGAATACCATTGGGGGTGTCATCCACCTTCATATTTTTGTTTATATTGTTTGGTGCCTATCTGGAATCCACCGGGCTGGGCAAGTTCTTTATTGATATAGCCAATGCTATTGCAGGCTGGGCCAGTGGCGGCCCTGCGAAGGTGGCAGTGCTTTCCAGTGCTCTTATGGGTACGGTGTCAGGAAGCTCTGTGGCCAATGTTGCCGGTACAGGCAGCTTCACCATTCCGATGATGAAGAAACTAGGCTACCGTAAGGAATTTGCCGGAGCAGTTGAGGCGGCTTCTTCCACAGGTGGGCAGCTGATGCCACCTGTTATGGGGGCGGCGGCATTCCTGATGGCTGAGTTTGTAGGATTGCCATATATTGATATAGTAGCTGCCGCTGTGATACCGGCTATTCTGTACTTTACCGGATTATGGCTGGGAGTTCATTTGGAAGCTAAACGCAACAACCTTCAGGGGGTTCCAAGAGATCAGCTGCCAAAGGCCTGGATTATTTTTAAGGAACGGGGGCATTTGGCGATTCCATTGGTGGTTATCGTATATCTGCTGGTAACAGGATATACTCCTATGCGTGCAGCTTTGGTAGCCATATTACTTTCCATTGTTGCATCCTCCCTCAGGAAATCTACCCGCATGAAGCCGGTGGAAATTGTCAGGGGACTGGAGAATGGTGCCCGTAATGTGCTGGGGGTTGTTATTGCCTGTGCGTCTGCCGGTATTATTATCGGTGTTGTCACTAAAACCGGTATTGGACTGAAGCTGGCTTCCGGGTTGTTGGCACTGTCCGGTGGCATGATGCTCCCGACCATGTTCTTTACCATGATCACATCTTTGATTTTGGGCATGGGTGTTCCGACAACGGCAAACTATGTTATCACTTCAACTATTGCGGCACCGGCACTGATTCAGATGGGAGTCCCTGTATTGGCAGCCCATATGTTTGTATTCTATTTTGGAATAATTGCTGATGTAACTCCACCGGTAGCCCTGGCCGCCTATGCAGCCTCGGGAATCAGCGGAGGAAAACCGCTGATGACAGGGGTAAATGCCTCGAAGCTTGCCATAGCTGCATTTATCATACCGTACATATTTGTATTGTCCCCAATGCTGTTAATGATAGATGCAACGGCATTCGGACTGGTTCTTTCCACGGTAACGGCAATTCTGGGAATGGTAGGAGTGAGCGCCTCAATGATTGGATATCTTGCTGATCATTGCAATCCATTGGAGCGCATCATTATGTTTGTCGGTGGAATAATGATGATTATCCCGGGCATCGTTACAGATATACCTGGAGTCATTATATTAATAGTGATATTGTTAATACAGAAAAAACGCCGTAAGGCAAGGGCTTCAGCAGTGTGAGGCTGTTTATGGCCTGAGGCTTTCCGCTGCCTGATAACACTATGGGTGATATTGACATCGGCTGCCTTAGTATGGATGTACCCTTGGCTACGATTTGTTTTTGTTATTTAAGCCCCCGGCTGTTTTTCAGCCGGGGGGTTTCATTTTGCAAAGCCGGGACTGAGCAGGTTGTTTTCAGTGATATCCCAGGGATTAGGACGGACTGTGGCAGGCTGATTTTTTCTAAAATTATATTGAATAAAAACCATAATTTGTATATTATTGTAGGTAGGAAAGGTGTAAAAATACATCGAAAAATGGTGATGCACATGAATAATAGGGCTAATATTCCGCCAGGCTCAATTCTGAGAAGGATATTGCTGTTTTTCAAAATGATACAGCGTACATCCGATGATTATTACTTTGCAACTGATCTTCAGGAAAATTTGGTTATTGTTTCTGCCAATATGGTCAATGATTTTGAAGTGCCCAGTGAATGCTTCTATGATATGAACAAATATTGGACGAAGCTGGTACACCCTGATGATTTGGATGGCTTTGTTGAATCAATTCAGATGCCTGAATCCAGAAAGTTAAATATTGGTCATGATTACGAGTATCGTCTCAGAACCCGTAAGGGAGATTATATCTGGGTCCGTTGTCGTGGGCAGTTTGCCTTTGATAATCGTACTGAGAAGCCGTTCCTTTTTGCAGGGACAGTTAAGAAACTGGGGCAGCGCAATCATGCAGATGAGCTAACAGGATTACTGAACAAATACCAATTTGAAAATGCTGTCAAGGTAGCCTTGAACCGATATCGCGTGGACGGAGTCGGCGGGGCATTGATGGTTTTCGGAATTGATAATTTTAAAATTGTCAATGAGACATATAATCGCCATTATGGAGATGAAGTGTTAAAGCTGGCGGCAAGGCATATTTCTGATGTGTTGCCGGAAGGGCTGATGCTTTATAAAATGGATGGCGATGAGTTTGCTGTGGTTTGCCCTGGACTCAGCCAGGAGGGTGCCATTGATGTTTTTGAAAATGTTCAGAAAGCATTTTCCCGGCCCCACAGTATTGAAGGAAAGCATATTTTCTGTACGATTTCTTCAGGAACAGTGCTTTATCCCCAGGCAGGCAAGGATTATCTTGTCCTGCACAAGCATGCAGAGGCTGCATTGGATTTGGCAAAACGGGATGGGAAAAATAAGAATGTTATTTTTTCCAAGGAAAGCTATAATCGTTGGAAACGGTCATTGAGCATGCGGGATGATTTGCGCCTTAGTATTGAGAGTGATTTTGAGGGATTTTCCCTGTTTTATCAGCCACAGGTGTCTGCACAGAATAATAAGATTATTGGTGCGGAAGCCCTTTTGCGTTGGCGTAATCCAAAAGGTCGGATGGTTTCACCTATGGAATTCATCCGTATTTTGGAAGACACCAAGATGATTATTCCTGTAGGCCGTTGGATTTTTGAAACTGCAGTCAGACAGTGCAAGGAATGGCAGAAGTTTAATCCGGGTATGACCATCAGTATCAATCTTTCCTACGAGCAGATCAAGGAAGCCTACTTCAAGGATTTTGTTGTAGAGTGTCTTAAAAAGTATGATCTTAATCCGGAGCTTATAGTTCTGGAGCTTACAGAAACAACAATTGTTTCTGACTGGAGCAATATAAATCAGCAGTTTGATAAGTTAAGAAGCTGTGGTATTCGGATAGCCATGGATGATTTTGGTACCGGTTATTCCTCATTGGCGTACCTTAAAAATTTGTCCTGTGATATTGTGAAGATTGACAGGCTGTTCGTTACCCATATCACCGAGGAGGATAATCATTTTGACCGCCAGCTGGTAGGGATTACGGTGGATTTGTGTCACAGTGTGAATATCAAATGCTGTATAGAGGGTGTTGAGACCGAGGATGAATACAAATTACTGAGGGATATCTGTCATGCAGATACTATTCAGGGGTATTTATTTGGCCGTCCGGAATCTCCAGAGGATTTTGAGTCAAAATACTTTATGGAGGACCGTGAATAGAGGGGTTTATGAGTAGAGATAAAAATGATATGCCGGCTGTAACATTGCTTGGTAATCATGATACAAAATATGGTTTTGATTATGATCCTGCAGTGTTGGAGACCTTTGATAATAAACATCCTGATAATGATTATTGGGTCAAGTTTAATTGTCCGGAGTTTACCAGTTTATGTCCCATAACAGGACAACCGGATTTTGCCACAGTATATATATCCTATATCCCAGACAAAAAGATGGTGGAAAGCAAGTCTTTGAAGCTGTATCTTTTCAGTTTTAGAAATCATGGAGATTTCCATGAAGATGTAGTGAACATTATTATGAAGGATTTGATTAAATTGATGGACCCCAAGTATATTGAGGTTTGGGGAAAATTCCTTCCTCGTGGCGGCATATCAATCGATCCATATGCCAATTATGGTCGACCAGGCACTGTATTTGAAAAACTGGCCTGGCACAGATTTGAGCAACATGATTTGGCATTTATGGATAAGGTTGACAACCGTTGATTGCGGAGAAAGGTGATGGTAGTATGAACAGTTTAATGCGTAATATATTGTTAAAGCGCAGTGTATATAGTTTTTCGGCAAACTTGCTCCGTGAGGAGGATTTAATGGCTATTCTCGAGGAAGGGAAACAGCTGTCAAATGTAGCCAGCAACGGGGCATGGTATTTTACAGCAATACAGAACAAGGTCATTATGAAAAGCTTTGCAGAAATCAGTGAATTCTTTGCCATAAAAAATGGCACAGATGATTTTTTGGCCAACAGAAGTGTCATTAAGATTCTGGATAATATTTCCACATTGTTGGTGATATCCGGCAGTGGGGACATAAAATATACTGAAGATGCGGCAAATACACTTTTTGGCAGTATGATGCTGGCGGCAGACAGCTATGGAGTTAAATCCTGCTGGCTGGGAACCAGGGCATCCCTGATGGAGGATAATGCCACTGCTATTGCTGAATTGTTGCAGATTCCGGATGAATATACACCTCTTTGTGTTGGTGGCTTTGGCTATCCTATAGATGATGATGGCGTCAAGGTTACCTATATGGGGAACGTTGCAAAAATAATTCGTTGATGTTATGAAAAGATATTTCGGCTATATGCCGGGATATCTTTTTTGCATTTTTATATGATTCCTCCTGTGAAAAGCGATTTCTTGTTGAATGAGTCTCACTTGAAGTGAGACTTATTTTTTTTTCATTGTTGACAATGATTATCATTAATGCTACTATAAACAAGTCGTAAATGATAATCATTATTATTTATGAATTGAATTCACTTTTTGGAAGGATGATTGGAGAATGCGAAAGAAAAGGAAAATAGCCGGTTTGGTGGTTTTGGGGATTATGACAGGCAGTAATCTGTTGTTATGTGGTGATTTACTTCATGCAGAAGCTGCTGATGCAACAACTTCGCAGCAGAGCATTCGCCTTAAGGATAGCTATGTACGCCCGGATTATGTTGAGGTAGAAAAATTAAGGGATACAAAGAAGATAATTGTCATAACTAAAAAAGATATGGAAGAAAAGGGATATAAAACCATTTCTGATGTATTGAAGGACCAGCCAAGTATCAATGTGGGCAGCACTGGGTGGGGGCAGATTGATATAAGAGGCCAGGGAAGTGAACAGGCCACCAGAAATATCCAGGTATTGATTGATGGCGCCCCGGTTACTACCATGGTAAATCATCCTTTGCCAAACAATTACGATTATGTCCCGGTGGAGCAGATTGAAAAAATTGAGATTATTCCGGGAGGCGGTTCAGTCATCTATGGAAGCGGAGCTGCCGGAGGAATTATCAATATTACCACAAACCTTCGCAGCATGAACAAGCCGAAAAGCAGTATTACCGGGGAGTGGAATTCCGATGGTTGGAGGACAACCTTTAATTATGGCAGCAAAATCGGCGATAAATTATCCGTTCAGGCAGGGTATTCCAGATTAATGCGGGATTTGTATTTCGTCAATACCTTCCGTAACAGCATTTATGCCTATGGAGCCATTCGCTATGATGCCGACAAGGATCATTCAGTAACCTTCAGATACAGTCATCTGGATGAAACAAGTAAATTCCTGATGAATGTACAGCGATACAAAATCGAGGCCTACGGCAGAAATTATACACCGGCCAAAGCCAGTGATTACCTGAATGGTGACCGGCTGCTCAATACATATAATCTGACCTATAACCAGAATATTGGCAGCAAGTTAAAATACAGTGGGGATTTTTTCTATACTGATGGGTATTACATGAATACCAAATTCATAGATGGAAAGATGAATACCTCCTCCTTTGGTACCAGGATGCGCTTTGATTACGAATATCAGAAGGATAATTCCCTTTTGGTAGGGCTGGATCTCTTTAGACAGGAATCGCACCTGAACTATCAGACTACCAAAACCAGCAAGAAGATGGATTTCAATTATGAAAAAACAACTGAGGCTATTTACCTACTAAACAAGATGAAGCGGGGTCGCTTCACCTTTACCCAGGGAATTCGCCGGGAGAAGCTGATCTGGTCTTTTGATAAGGATGGCGGAACCAAGACCAGGCCTATTGGAGGGACAGATTCCTCCAACCGTTGGAATACGGCCGGGGAACTCTCTGTAAGCTATAACTACAGCAAGCTGGGCAAGGTTTTCCTCAGATACGAAAGGGGCTTTACTTCCCCTGATGGACTTCAGATTTGCGATGAGGTATATTCAGACGCCAGCAAAAAGGTATATGCGGCAACCAGTGCCCAGGAAGAAACCTATGACATGTGGGAGCTGGGATTATCAGATAAATGGGGTATATCCACTGTAAATCTGACATTATTCTCCACAGAAACCAAAAATGAGCTGGTGCGGCCATACTTCAAAAACACCTACGGTTGGGAATACAAGACCTACAATATGTATAACACCAGACGCCGTGGTATTGAGCTGTCCTTCCAGCAGAGATTGGGCAAGCTCAGCCTGTCAGAAGGGTATACCTACCTGCGTGGAAAGCGGGGTTATACCGCCGAAGGCAGTGCCTTTATGGCAGCGCACGGTGAGGATGAATACGACTTTACCAACAGTGGCTTAAAGGCAGTACCTACCCATAAGGCAGCCATTATAGCTGATTATAAGTTTGATAAGAAGTGGAGTGCCAATCTGAAATTTACCTTCTTTGGCAAGTACAACCTCTTTATAGAGGATAAGGACAGGGAGGAAGATGGCATGGTTCCTTCCTATGGCCTGCTGGACATCAGCTTTAAATTCAAGCAGAACAAGGACCTTGAATGGTATGCCGGAGTCACTAATGTGCTTGACAGAACCTATTATGAATATTCCAGTGGCAGTGGCGGCTATTCCACATTGGTACCTGGAAATACCCGTACCTTCTTTGGTGGATTCAGATACAGCTTCTAAGCCCATTTGTATTATGTCAGGGCAAAAAATTTATTAATCAATATACAAGGAGAGATATTATGGAATTTGTAGCATTATTTCAAAAGGGTGGACTGGTAATGTATCCAATACTGCTGGCATCCCTGGTGGCATTGACAATAGCCTTTGAGCGGTCAGCATATTACCGCAAGCAGGGGCTTAAGGATGATGAGTTTGCATGTAAAGTAAATCAGTGCATGCAGCAGGGGGACAGGGACCAGGTAGTGTCATTGTGCAAGGAGGCAGGTGCTCCCGGAGAGGTCATCCTTACTGCCATGGAGGAAGAAAAATGCTGCGGTGGCAGGGAAGAGATAGTTTTGGCTGTGGCCAAACGCAAAACCCTGGAGCTTCGCAAGTATTTGGAATATCTCAGTGTCATAGTTACCTGTGCACCATTAATGGGACTGCTGGGAACAGTAACAGGTATGATACAGTCCTTTTCCGTATTGAATGTATCTGATGGAGAGCCATTTGCCATTACCGGTGGTGTCAGTGAAGCTCTGATAGCAACAGCTACCGGATTGCTGGTAGCCATCATGGCGTTGTGTCTTTATGCATGGCTTTCCCACAGGGCAAATTCCATTATCGCTGATGTAGAATACGCATCAACAATGTATTTGGCAGCGGGAGGCAATGATGATGCGCATTGATTTAACTTCCCGTGAGGAAAAACCTCAGATTATGATTATACCGATGATCGACATAATATTCTTTCTGTTGGTATTTTTTATGATGAGTATGCTGACCATGGTGGTACAGAAGAGTATGCCCCTTAACCTTCCTCATGCGGCAACTTCAAAGGTCAGCATGGAAGAAAATATCCCAATCACTGTCACTGCTGATGGTGGCGTATACTATGAAAAAGAAAAAATCACACTGGCCGATTTGGAGGCCCGTTTGTGGGAGAAGAAAAAGGCAGGCAATTTATCCGTTATTCTCCGGGGAGATGCTCAGGCAGATTATGGCAAGGTGGTTCAGGTAATGGATATGATTAAAAACCTTGGCATCAATAAGGTTTATATTGCTACCGATACCCAGGGATGATAGTTATGAAGAAAAAAAGATGGAATAAGTATTTTGGAATGGCACTGGGAGTACACATCCTGATTTTTGTCGTGTTGGCATTGGCTGGGATACAATGGATGCACGGCGAAAAAGAGGATAAACCGGCCATAGAGGTAAGCTTTGTAGCAGAAAGTACCGCTCAGCAAATGGCCGGAGGCTCAGGAGCAGCCGGTGGTGGCTCCAAGCAGGAAAGTGTTGGTCCTGCCATTAAGACTGCTTCAGTGGCTGCGGTGGAAAAACTGCAGACGCTTCGTGGACGAAATGCGGATACAGCCGAGGCAAAACCACAGCAGGAAATATCTGATGCTGCAGCTGAAGCCGCTCTTGAAGAAGCTGTAGCAGCATTGGATGCCATGGAAGGTGGCAGCAGCAGTGGTGGCGGAACCACAGGCAGTGGTAGTGGTTCCGGAACTGGCAGTGGCAGCGGAGCAGCCTCCGGGAACGGAAATGGCTCCGGTGGTTCCGGCACTGGTACATCAACAGGACTGGGGGCAGGATTTTCACCTAATGGTGATGGTACCTATACAGCATCAAGTGCAGCCGGGATAAGCTATCAGATTCTTAGGGATGTGGATGTCGAATATCCTGATGAGGCCCGCAGCATTGGCTATGGCGATGTGGTGGAGGTAGTGGCCAGAATCATGGTAGGGTTGGATGGTAATGTGGAAAGTGTAACAATCCTGTCTGATCCACCAAATCTGGGATTCAGCGAAGCTGCCAGCGAAGCCTTATATGGAATGCGGTTTGCACCTATTTATTATCAGGGGGTAAATATCCGGGTTCCTTTTGAAAAACATGTTATTTTTCAGCCATAGGCATTGAATGATATTACCTCCATACAGAGGTGAAAGTTTTAAATGTCAATGAAGGAAATGCATACAGATTATTGAATATGTATGTAACAAAATACATATTGTTTATGCGGAAATATTAGTAACAGGAGATTGAGCCCATGAACTTAGAAAAATATTTGAATGGATTATCTCCCGAAAAGCGAGATGTATTGCTGGGGAACGATACAAGTGACGCATTGCATGGAGCCTTTACCAATAAAAGGGTGGTTCATGCCGGTCTTATGGGAGACTCGATAGCGGGAGAAAAACAACAGGAGAGCTATGAACTGGCATTGAAAAAAGCTGCTGACCAGATGAGGCAGCATGTGGTATATATTCACATTCCTTTTTGTCAGACCAAATGTCTGTATTGTGGATTTTATCAAAATGCCAGCAAACAGGAAGTGGAAGATAAATATGTCGAGGCGTTGATTGCTGAAATCAAGGCGGAGACTTCCAGCCGCCAGATAAAGGATACTGTCATTGATTGTGTATTTCTTGGTGGCGGAACGCCTACATCCCTATCACCGGAAAATGCGGGGAAGCTTTTAGGGACCATAAAGGAATCCTTTACCCTGTCTGCCGGGTGCGAATTTACCCTGGAGGGGCGCATTCACGATTTGGTTCCTGAAAAAATTGATGTCTGGTTGGCCAATGGTGTCAATCGGATTTCCCTGGGAGTTCAATCCTTTAATACAAAGCTGCGTCAACGCATAGGCCGTATTGACACCAGGGAAGAGGTGCTGAAAAGGTTGGCCCTGTTGAAATCCTATGATGTCACCGTTATTGTTGATTTGATTTTCGGCCTGCCGGGACAGACCAGGGAGATGTGGCTTGAAGATGTGAAAACTCTTGCCGAGGCCGATGTAGACGGCATGGATCTGTATCAGCTGAATATCTTCCCAGGAGGGGCTTTGGCAAAGGCAGTAGAAAATGGTACGGTTCCACCATGTGCGGATATTGCCGGGCAGGCAGATATGTATGTTGCTTCCAGGGACTATTTGCTGGACCAGGGTGTTGAAAGGTTGAGTCTTTGCCATTGGCGGCGCTCAAAACGGGAGCGCAGCCTATATAATACCATGGCCAAAGCCGGGGCTGATGTTTATGCCTTTGGCTGTGGTGCAGGAGGCCATTTCGGTGGCGTGGTCTGGATGAATCACCGCAGTCTGGCTGATTATAACGCTGTGCAGGAAAAAGGCCTGAAGCCTATCATGATGGCCGGGCATTCGGCTGCAACAAAGCTGGGAATGATTGGTGATAAGATTATAAGTGATCTGGAAAAAGGCTTTGTTGATTACAGGGGCCTGATGGTTATGGATCATCGCATGACAGAGCTGGAAAGGGTGTTGTCCCTGTGGTGCAGCCGTGGATTGATGCAGGCGGATCTTGGAGTATATCGTCTGACCAAGGCAGGAGAATTTTGGTATGTCAGCCTCAGCCAGAGTCTTGTGGAATGTGCCCAGGTACTTTGGGATGAGGATGAAGCCGATATGCCGGTAGAGGAAATCAATGGTAAAACCAATGATGCCCTGGATGAGGTACTGGCTGAAATGATGCCGGAAAGCACAGCTGAAAGTCGTGAAAATATATTGAAAAAAATGCCGGTAGCCGTCAGGATGATGCTGAGAAAATCCAGTAAGGATACCTTGAAGACAATGTTGGCATCCATGCCTGCAGCAATGCGGGACAAGATGTTATCATCCCTTGAATAAATTTCATTTTTATGTAAAAATACTTCTGTGCCAAAGGGTACAGAAGTATTTTCTTGCTATTATTGACATTAAATTTGTATGATGATATCATGAGAAACAGATTAAAAAAATAAGGATCAGGTGTCGTAAGACTTAATAGAAAAGCCGGTTTAAGGCCGGAGCGGTCACGCCACTGTATTGGGGAGCAAATTTGTATTGGTGCAGAAGCACCAAATGTCACTGGGGAGACCTGGGAAGGCACAGATAAGCAATGATCCAGAGCCAGGAGAACTGCCTGATTGACAATCACCGTTTGACCTACGAGGGATGGGGAGGGGATTCACAATCAAGCAGTATTGTGTTGATATGCTGAAGTGATGAAACCGGCCATCCTTTCATGGATGGCCTTTTATTATGGCCATAGGAGGGAATAGCGTGTATAAAATTGTTAGATTTACCTTTATTACGGTATTGCTGTTGATGTTTGCCTGTGTCAGTGGGTGTACCCGTGATGCAGGGAAAAAAGCAGCACCGGGGTCTTATACAGTGATTGATGCCCAGGGGACTGAGGTAACAATTCCTGCCAAGCCCAAGCGTATTCTGACCATGTCCCTGGGGACTGATCAAATCATGCTGGGACTGGTTGAAACAGACCGTATGGTGGCAGTGAATGACCTGCTGGATGATCCGACCACCTCAAATGTTGTGGAGCTTGGGAAAAAAGTGCCTAATAAAATAGGATATCCATCTGCCGAGGAGATAGCAGCCTTTCAACCAGATCTGGTGATTATTCCTGACTGGGGGGATTTGTCCAGGGTAGCCGTACTTCGTGATTTGGGGATACCTGTGGTAGTGTGCAAGGGACCACGCAATCTCCAGGATATCAAGGAAACCATCACATTGCTGGCCCAGGCAGCAGGAGAAGCTGAGCGTGGTGATAAGCTGCTGAAAATGATGGATGCAAAGCTTGCTGAAATCACAGCCAAGGTAGAACAAATACCTGCTTCACAGCGCCGCAGCGTAGTACTGATTTCCCTGATGAAAAATTATGGCGGGGCAGGGTGTACCTTTGATGAAGCCTGTAAGCTGGCCGGGGTTATTAATGGTCAGGCCGCAGTGGGGTTGAAAAGCGGCGAGGTCATGACCAAGGAAAAGCTGGTGGAAATCAATCCGGACATTATGTTTTTGCCTTCCTATAATAATCATGGCAATCTTGATATTGGCAGTGTTCGTGCTGAATATGTTGATGATCCATCCCTGCAAAGTCTCAATGCCATTAAAAATGGCATGTTGATTGAGCCGGATGAAGGATATATATATAATTGCTCACAGGATTTTGTTTTTGGGGTGCAGGAAATAGCCTATCGTGTTTATGGTGACAGTTTCAGGCAGGGCCCTCAGGAGCATCTTACAGCAGTTGATAATTAAATGGAGGAGTAGTTAAAATGCAAAGGAATTTGAAAAACAAGGTATTGGCAACTTTGGCAATGGGAGCATTATTTTCAGCTTCAGCAGTTTGCCAGGCAGAGACTGCAGTCCAGGATGATGATCTGGTAGAGGTGGTAGTAACGGCGGAGCGTATGCCATCTCCCCGTATGAGCACTCCTGCAGATGTAACTGTAATTACAGCTGAGCAGATTGAGGCCAACCATTACAGTGATGTGGCAGAGGCTTTGCAACAGGTTAATGGTATAGTAGTAACCAATGGTGATGCCAATGGTGATCAAGAGGTTGTCATCAACGGTGATACTCGTGTAGTAGTGCTTGTTGATGGTCAGCGCCTGAACAATGACCAGGGTTCCATGACCCGGGCCGGTGCCAGCCTGGGGATAGTTCCTTCTGTAAAGAATATTGAGCGCATTGAAGTTGTAAAGGGTGCCGGCTCAGCTCTTTATGGTAGTGATGCCATTGGTGGTGTGGTTAATATCATCACCAAAAAGGGCAGCAAGCATGAAACTACTTTGGATATTAACACTGGTTCCTATGGCAGTCACAATTATGAACTGACC